>CAYZJL010000226.1:0-3280 GCA_964478615.1 uncultured Zetaproteobacteria bacterium | reverse complement strand
AAGATCAATTTTATGCCATCTTGGCTAAACCGTTCAAAAACGGTGAAACTTCAGTCATCAGGAGACATCCTCATTACTGGATTGATCCAGGCTATCCATAATCGGGCAGGCTTTCAGTGCCCCTTTTTTCGGGCATGCCTCCACCAGTGGAATTAATGCATCCCTCATGCGCTCAAGATCATGAATCTTCGTTTCAATGTCTTGCAAATGATTTGCAGCCATACTGCTTACTTCGGCGCAGCTTGCGTTCTGCTCTCCCTGTAACGCCAACAGAGCCATGACTTGTTTCAGCGTAAAGCCCAGCTCCTTAGCCCGTTTGATAAATCGGATACGCCGTACCGATGCACCGTTGAATACGCGATAGCCGTTCATAGTTCGTGAGGGCGCAGACAACAGGCCACGACGCTCATAATAGAGAACGGTCTGAGCATTCACGCCCGCCTCTTTGGCGACCCAACCGATAGTTTTTCGGGTCATGTTATAGGCTCGCGGGACATGGTAATCTGGCAGCACGTAATGATGCTTCAGTTTTGTGTTGGATAATCATGTTGTTGCCTCCTTGTCTGTGTGATCAGCGCAAGTCTAAACCTTATACTTTAGTATGGAGTCAAGCTCAGCCTTTTCTTTTCTGGATGGGTGGACACGGCACATCTGCATAAGAGCAAAACACACAGCAATCATCCCCTTTAGGCTTTAGTAGCGCATGACACTGCTCACATTCGTAAAACCACTGGCACGCATCAGTTGGCATGGTTTCTTTTTTGCTATAGCCGCAAATCGGACAAGTAATGGTTGATTCAGCAATTATATGCTTTTTCTATCTGCCGAAAACTGGCTAGACAGCAACGCCCGGATGGGTTTCTGGACTCACAGGCGCATAGGCCTTCTTTTGTTTGTTGGACTACAAAGGCTTTCATGGCTTTGCTCGTGCCATTGCTCAGAGCTGTGCGATAGACTGACTCGGAGATATCAAAGCAGTGACATAACATTGCGATTTGCTCGGACTGAAACGTCCGCAACTGTATTTTTGGAATCACTATTGATGATGAGAAATAACCGGCTGTGCAATCCTTATTTGAACAAAACCCATAATCACCTTCCGGCAGGCTTTGATTATCCGGGAACTGCACCTGATGTAACATGGTTTGTCTGCTAACCGGAAGAGAGCTTTGATCGCATGCAGGACAAGCCATTCTCCTTTTTTTCGTGGTCGTGCTACAACAAGAACATGACATGATTCAACTTCCTTTATCCGGCGCAGCAAGAAAGCTGCTTTACATCTTTGGTGAATGTCTGAGCACACAGCTTCAACCCCTCGACCATGGTTAGGTAAGGAAAAAGTTGATCGGCCAGTTCCTCAATCATCATCTTGTTACGCAATGCAACGGCTGCTGTCTGAACGATTTCACCACCTTCAGCCGAAAGTATCTGTGCACCCAATAATCGTCCTGTTTTCTTTTCAGCCACCAGTTTAATAAATCCATGGGTATCAAAATTTGCTAAGGCTCTTGGAACATTTTCCAAACCCAGCGTACGGGATTCAGCATCAATGCCCTGTTTGATTGCTTCAGATTCCGTTAAACCCACCGTGCCGACCTGTGGCTCAGTAAAGACCACCGCGGGCATGGCAGTTAAATCCAGTTGTGCATCACCACCAGTCATATTGATTGCCGCACGTGTGCCGGCTGCTGCCGCGACATAGACATATTGAGGTTGATTAGTACAGTCACCGGCTGCATAAATATGTTCCACGGAAGTGCGCATGTGATCGTCCACGATGATGGCTCCACCAGCCCCTATTTTGGCACCAGCTTTATCCAACGCCAAAGCATCGGTATTTGGCGTTCGTCCTGTGGCAATCAGCAGTTGATCACAACGAATTTCACCTACTTTTGATGGCAGTATAAAATGATTCCCATCATGCGAAACATTGTCTGGCAAAGTGTGCAATAGAACGCGTGCACCTTCCTCTTCAAAGACCTTTACCAGCCCTTCACCAATCGCGGCATCTTCTTTGGATAGAAACACGCTACGCGCCATGACTGTGACTTTTGATCCAAGTCGTAAAAATGCCTGTGCCAATTCCAGAGCTACGACTGATGCACCAATAACAACAAGATGCTCGGGTATTTCTTCTGCAACCAGTGCTTCAGTTGATGTCCAGTAAGGCGTATCCTGCAAGCCTGGAATCTTCGGAACAGATGATTTCGCACCTGTAGCCAAAAGAATTTTGTCAGGGAAAATGCGAATATCGTCACCACTGGCTTGCTGAACAATCAATGTATTCGCATCCTCAAAGCTCGCCCACCCACGAATTAATTCGATATCAGGGTTACTATCCAAAATATTTTCATATTTGGCGTGACGCAGTTCTTCAACCCGATCTTGTTGCTGTTTTACCAACAGTGCTCGATTAATCACAGGTGTATTTTTTTCGATACCCTCAAAGCTATGAGTGGACTGTAGGTGCGCAATATGAGCCGAACGAATCATAATTTTGGATGGGACACAACCCACGTTCACACAAGTCCCTCCAATCACATCACCACCTTCTATCATGGTCACGCGTGCGCCTTCTTCAACCGACCTGATGGCTGCGGCAAAAGCGCCAGAACCCGTTCCGACAATAGCGACATGCAGTTTTTTATTTTCATTCGGAACAGAACAGAAGTCACTCATAATCAGGCTTCCTCTTGATCAGTTTCGCAGCATTCGCCTTTATCTTTTTTGAAGAATGCATAGATGGTCAAGGCAAGGAAAAAAACCAGTGCAGGCATGAGCACGGCATCCAGATGCCCTATCCAAGCAGCAAGTCCGGCTGCGCCGAATAGCACAACCAGTACAGGTGTGAAGCAACATAGAGCGGCGATAGCCGTGCCGATCATTCCAGTTTTAAGTAGTGTGTTTTTTTTCACCTCAAGCCTCCGTTTTTAATTTTTAATGACATGTTGGGCACTGGGTTACAAGCCATATTACACCTGCAAGTGCCGAAACGCCGATGATGGCATTTAGAATGGTTGATCCACGGTTTTTTTTCTCGGTAGATTCAGTCATTATTTTCCCTCGGTGATAGTTGCTGGATAGCCTAGTTTAGTAATGGCCTGAGCAATCGCCTGGGATGATTGTTCGCTATCCTCAAAGGTAACGGTTGCTAACGCCGTATTGATATCAACAGCAGCCGTATGCACACCTTTCATTTGCATCGCGCGATGCCGCACACTGATTGGGCAGGTGCCACAGGTCATACCAGACACATGCATGGTAACAGTCTGCTCTTGTG
>CAYZJL010000225.1:0-3280 GCA_964478615.1 uncultured Zetaproteobacteria bacterium | reverse complement strand
AAAGCAATCAGCATCTTGCTCAGAAACTGATTACAACGCGATAACTCACTCGGATGGACTTCTGCACGCCGCAAATCGGTATTGATCAACTTGGAAATATCGGAAAATGAACGGTATACAGCGATCTCGTGAACAGGCAGTTGGCTGACAGGGCTGTATAACAGGTGCCTGATATCGCCCATCAATTGAGCCAGTGTCGTCTTTGACTTGTGTTGCATATCAGAAGTATCAAAGTCATGCGGCCAATCTCGACATGAGAGATGAATGGCATGTCCATTCGCCTTGACAGCACCATAGGCAGCCAAGGCTCTTTCACGACGTTCATAAGCCCCGTTAATGGAAAAGACCATGGGAAAAACCACGGCAGTCGCTACCAGTGACATCGGAAAATCGGCAGTGATACCAAAGTGAATACAGATAAATGTAGAAGTGATCGCAAGCAGCGACAGCACTCCGGCCTTCAAATTAATTAGCGATAGCAAATGCCCGATCATACTCTCTCCACACACTCCAATTGCCGCTTGAGGCTATAGGGAAGTGCTGATTCATTTGTTACTTCCGTACAGACCATGGACACCCTTGTTTTTGCCGGGAACGCAACAGATCAGCATCGCGTTAGTTTTGCCGATCACCTGCGTGAGAGTTATCTCAGCAAGGTGTGCGTGAACACTAGTCCGAATAATCTGGCAGGCAATCTACATTCCAGCATAACATCAGACAGGGAAGCAGTGACTCATTCAATCTCCAGCTTATCCCAAGCCTGAAGATATTCAGCCAGATGTGGGCGCGATTCGGAATTGGCTTCTACGTAGTTACGTACGCCAAGAGCGGCGCGGGCATATGCCCCTTCGTTGAGGGCGCCACTGAAGAGCTGATGACGCAGAAAGATTAACATGGTGGTGAGTACATCGGTTTCACAATAATCACGAATAGCTTCGATCTTACCTGTTTCGAACATCTCGCGCACATTGTCACCTGATGTCTCCAGCTTGCCCGGCACATTGAGTACCGATGCCACTTCATCCATGGAGCAGCGTGCTGATGCTCCGAAATCAGATAGAACTTCAAGCAGATCACAGTGATATTCTGATGAAAATCGGGTATCGTAATTGTTCCATCTGTCGCCCTGCGTAAACCAGCGTGGGCAGCTTATGCCATGCGCCATAGCACGATATTTCAGCACAGGCACATCAAAACCACGCCCATTAAAACTGATCAATTGTGGTGCGCGTGTTTCAATCAGATGAAAAAAACCTTCCAACAACTCTTTTTCAGAACTCTCTTTATGACCACCCGTGGCCAGCTGGTGCATGACCAGTTCAGTACCCTCTTCACCCGGTTCGCGAATAAGTTGCCCATAAGAGATCGCAACTACCTGATGAAAGGGCTGACGCGGAAAACCGTTACGGCCATCTGTCTTTTTAAGAAAATACTCACTCAATGCATCACGTGCTTCTGCATCAGTCAGATCAGGTTGATGCAAGAGATGCCGTGCAGCATACGCATCTACAACAGTTTCAATATCAAATACAATTACATCACGCCGCATGCCTTCTTCACCTCTTCAACTTCATTTCCGTAAAAACTTTAATAGCAGTGTCCGTTCACCCAATATCAAAGCTGACAACAGGAATACGATAATCGCTCCAATAATGGCTGATGCAAGCCAGGCTATCTGCATCAGCCCAACATCAGGGAAAGTCCACTGAGATTCAAAACCCATTAAACAGAACAGCATCAGCAGACTGGCAACAAGCGCAGTCAATACACGTTTCATGGTGGTGGCATCAAACAGAGAGCCATAGGTTTTGCACAGCCGCATATAAAGCATCACCACATTCACAAATGCAGCTATTGACGTTGCCAATGCCAACCCTACATAGGCCCAGAACTGCATCAGAATCACGGCCAAGATTATATTCACAGCCACACTAATCGCGGCATAACGCATCGGAGCTTTGGCATCTTTCTGGGCATAACAGGCTGATGCGAACAATCGCACCCAGCAAAAAGCGATCAGACCAACGGCATAAGCCTGCAGCGTTTGTGCTGTGGCAATACTATCCGTGTGGATGAATGCCCCCCGCTCAAACAGCGTTACGACAATGGGTTCAGCAAGATAAAATGCACCAACTACGGCGGGTAGCGTTAACCAGGTCAACCAGGCCAGACCTGCGCGCAAATCTTCACCGGCTGCACCTTGATTGCCTTTGGAAAGGTGGCTGGAAAGTGTCGGCAAGAGCGCTGTACTCATGGCGATACCAAACAGGGCCAAAGGCAATTGTACGATACGGTCAGCATAATAGAGATACGATACAGCACCCGTCTCAAGCAGGGTGGCCAGAATCGTGCCCACCAAAATATTGATCTGAACAGCAGCAATGGCCAGTAGTGCTGGGCCAAACAGATAGAGTGTTTCTGTAATAGCAGGCTGCTTGAAGTCAAAACTGATGCGTGGCACCCATCCCACCCGTTTCAAGGCCGGAAACTGAATCGCCAATTGCAAAAAACCACCGGCCAGCACACCGATGGCAAGGGCTGTGGCCGGGTTATCAAAGGATGGTGCCAAAAACAGAGCCGCAATAATAATCGCTACATTCAACAGCGCGGGACTGGCTGCGGGTACGGCAAAATGTTTATAGGTATTGAGTACCGCCCATGATAGTGCTGCCAGAGAGATCATGGCCAGATAGGGGAACATCAGACGCGCCAACGCTAATGTCATGACCCAACGATCAGGTTCGTCGGCGAAACCGGGTGCAAACAGATACAACAACCATGGCATCAGCAGCATGCCGAGCACGGCAAACAGGGTAACGGCCATCAACAGTATGGTGGCCAGGGCATTTAAAAACTGATGCGCTTGCTCTTCACCTTGTTGGCGCTGATCGGATAACACCGGCACCAGAGCAACAGTCAGCGTACCTTCAGCAAACATGCGCCGGAAGAAATTGGGCAGTTTAAATGCCACGAAAAAGGCATCGGCCAATGGTCCTGCACCCAGTACACGGGCAATCAAAATGTCGCGCACAAAACCCAAAACACGTGAAAGCATCGTCCAACTGCCCACTTTTGAAGCCGCACGCAGCAGACCGGAAGCGTGACTTCCAGAAGCTTGATTTGACTTGCTATGTTCTGTTGCCATAATCCGCCGCCCTTTCAAGCCATCTCTGGCTTGCAAGCGAGCCTAGCGCCGCTTGAGCTGAAGGGCGAATTTATGGCCAGGTGGGCTAAGGTGGTGATGTTTTAATATGCCAGGAATTAGAGTAAATTCTGAAGA
>CAYZJL010000224.1:0-3319 GCA_964478615.1 uncultured Zetaproteobacteria bacterium | reverse complement strand
CAACGCGGCCTTCAGTATCGACAATCTTCTGCTTGCCAGTGTAAAAAGGGTGGCAAGCTGAACAGATTTCGACACGAATGTCGCCTGTAGTCGAGCGAGTTTCAAATGTATTTCCGCATGAACAAGTTACCTTGGATGCGATATATTCTGGATGGATGTCAGCTTTCAACGTCATTTCTCCGTGCTTTTAAAGGGGCGCGATTTCTAGCGCCGCCGAACTGATTAAGCAAGCGCTAAATAGCACTTTTTTTATCCCAAGCTAAAAAAACATGTAGAGAGTGGACGAAATCATCCTTTTTCCAGCCGCATTCATGCCCTTTTTAAATCTAACGAGCGCCTCAGATCACCTACACTATACATTACATGATCACATCACCCTTCATTTCAGGAAGGCGTGCATACTACACGTTTTTCATGTTTATGCGTCTATAATTTTCCATACCATTTCAACGTCACCGATTGCTTCTTGCCTTATAATCTATTATTCCTAGAATCCGCGACCCTTTTTGGGCCGTTATATAATATATACTTCTTGGAGACTGAACATGAGCAACGAAAAGCGTCATTTGATTGCAGGCAACTGGAAAATGAACGGAGCACTGCAAGAAGCGAAAAACTTCATGGATGCCTTTGGAGAGAACCCTGCTCCTGATCATGTTGAAATCGGCCTGATGCCACCATTTACTCTGTTACATTCGATGTCTGACCGCCTAGCCACCATGGGTGTGATGTTGGGCGCACAAAATGTATATAATGAAGATAAGGGCGCCTTCACCGGTTCAATTTGTCCGCTCATGCTGCGCGATGCTGGCTGCCACTATGTTATCCTTGGTCACTCTGAGCGCCGTAGCATCATTGGTGAGAGCAACGCCAAGATCCGTTCAAAAATGAATGCATCATGGCTACATGGACTGGAACCCATCCTGTGCATAGGTGAAACACTGGAACAGCGTGAAAGCGGTGTTACCAATGTCGTTCTGGCTGAACAGCTGGCGATTCTTAAAGGCGCACCAAAAGGCGCTCCGCTAACCGTTGCATATGAACCTGTATGGGCCATCGGCACAGGCAAAACCGCATCTGCTGAGCAAGTTACCGAAACACATGCATTCGTACATCAGGAGCTACAACGTCTTGGCCACGATTGCCGTGTATTATACGGCGGCAGTGTTAACCCAGGCAATGCTGAAGAACTTATGGGCTGCCCAGGGGTTGAAGGTGCTCTCGTCGGTGGAGCAAGCCTGAAGGCCGAATCATTCATGAATATTATCAACGCCACTGTCAAAGCAGTGAGCTAAGGAGAGCTTAACAAGATGACTACAGTATTAATTATCGCACACGTGCTGGTTGCACTGACGCTTATCGGCGTCGTGCTGGTTCAGCGCGGCCAAGGCGCTGATATGGGTGCCTCATTTGGTGGCGGTGGTGCACAAACACTATTTGGCAGCCGTGGCTCGGGCTCCTTCCTGGGCAAACTGACTGGCGGCCTGGCAGCTACTTTCATGCTAACCAGCTTAACATTAGCATTCTTCTCTCAGCAGCAGACCGGTTCTATTGTTGATCGCACTATTGCCAATCAAATCCCTGTTGAGCAGCCTGCCGACGCGCAACAAGCACCGGTTGGTTTTAACCCTGCTCTGTTGAAGGATGAAGCGCCTGTAACGGATGGTCTTCCCGGCGCAGAATAACAAAGTTTTCCTCTAGCTTGGAGACTTCATAAGCCGAAGTGGTGAAATTGGTAGACACGCTACCTTGAGGGGGTAGTGCGCTCACGCGCGTGCTGGTTCGAGTCCAGTCTTCGGTACCATTAAGTAGTACGACAACGTACGATAAGAGCCTGTAAGTGTTATGCTTGCAGGCTTTTTTATTGCCTTCATGTTCGTTAGTGGCCTATACTGTCCGATAAGAACCCCCATGTTTGGGGGTCTTTATGGGGGTCTTTTTGCTCTAGTAGGAAATCGAGCTGCAAAAGAACCCCCAAAAGGTAGGTGATGTGATGGGGCTATCAGACGTAAAGGTAAAGGCCGCAACCGTTCCAGAGGGAAAGAGGCAGGTAAAACTATCTGATGCTGGAGGATTGTATTTATTGGTTAAGTCAGCAGGCAAATACTGGAAGATGAAGTATCGGTTTGCAGGCAAAGAGAAAATGCTATCCATCGGCGTTTACCCTTCGGTCAGTTTGAAAGAAGCCAGAGGCAAACGCGATGCAGCCAAGAAACAGTTAGATCAAAATATTGACCCCAGCCAGAGCAAGCAAACTGATAAGCGCAAAGCAGCCGCTGCAACAATGGCCGCCACATTCAAAGGAGTAGCTAACGAATGGCTGGAAAAGAAATCAGCGCAATGGGTCGCAACTACGTTGAAGCACAAGAGAGCAGAGCTTGATAATCATATCTTCCCTTGGCTAGGGGATATGAAAATCACCGCTATTGAGCCAGTGGATATTCTGGCTATCTGTCAACGTATTGAGAACAACGGCCACAATGAAGCAGCACACAGGGCAAAGATGCTATGCAGTCAGATCATGCGCTATGGTGTGGCTACAGGCCGAATCAAGACCGACCCCACCAGAGATTTACAGGGCGCACTTGCTCCAGTGGTTACAAAGCACCGCCCATGTTTGAAACAACCTAAAGAGGTTGGTGGCCTGATGAGAGCAATCAAAGAACATACTGGTACGTATATTGTACATTGCGCCTTACAGCTTTCACCGTATCTATTACTACGGCCTGTAGAGTTGCGTAAGCTTGAATGGTCAGAGATCGACCTTGAAGCCAAAACAATCACGATCCCCTCCCATAAAATGAAGATGAAGCAGATTCATATTGTACCACTATCAGATCAAGCGCTTGCATTGCTTGAGGATATACAGCCACTCACTGGCAGGGGTAAGTATGTGTTCCATGGTGCAAGATCGATTCACCGCCCTATGAGTGATGGTGCAATCAACGCGGCTCTACGCCACATGGGGTACGACACAAAGCAGCAGCATTGCGCCCACGGCTTTAGGGGTACGGCTTCCACCCTACTCCACGAGCACGGCTTCAATACTGACCACATAGAAAGGCAGCTTGCCCATAAAGAAGGTAACGCTATCAAGGCAGCATATAACCATGCACGACACATGCCGGAACGCACAGCCATGATGCAACATTATGCTGATTATCTCGATGCGTTGCGTGATGGGGCGCAAGTGATACCGATTAACAGAACAGCCTGACCAATTGGAAAAGTGGATGCTCGAATAATGCTAATACACTCTATCGTTGTCAACGCAAAGTAGAAATGTCCGCTTTTGCCCCAGATAGAAATGTCCGCTTTT
>CAYZJL010000223.1:0-3334 GCA_964478615.1 uncultured Zetaproteobacteria bacterium | reverse complement strand
GTAAAAAATCGACCTTCTTGTTATAAATGCATACAAATACAATGGTATTTTAAAGAGTGAAAAGTATGTCTTTTCATTAAAATTTATGTCTGTGCCGTTAGAATAGCTCGAATAGGGGCTGGGTATCCTTCGATAGTTCGCGTGTGATCATCGGGATCTAGAAAGTCAGGTAGAGATTCGAATGTCATCCACTCTGTTGCACGTTGTTCTTGCATGGCTGTTGGACATACATCTACAACGTCTACTGATTTGAATCCAGCCCGTTTCAACCAGGTTTTTAGCATTTCCACACTAGAGATAAACCAGACATTGCGCATCTTGGCGTAACGGCCTTGCGGTATCAGGCACTGGTTCTCATCGCCTTCAATCACCAGCGTATCAATCACGAGTTCACCACCTGCATGCATCAGGTTTTTTAGTTCGATCAGGTGATCAATGGGTGACTTGCGATGGTAGAGAATACCCATCGAGAAGACGGTATCAAAACAGCCCATATGATCCGGCATCTGTTCGATGCCGGCCGGAAGAATAAAGGCGGATGCATTGGGGCTGTAACGTTTGATGGTAGCAAAATGCATGGAGAATAGTGGTGTAGGATCGATTCCGATGGCCAATTTGGCTCCGGCACCGAGCATGCGCCAGAGGTGGTAACCCGATCCGCAGCCGACATCGAGGATCGTACGCCCCTCTAGAGGCGTGATCGCATCAGCCAGTCGATCCCATTTCCAGTCAGAGCGCCACTCTGTATCGATATGAACACCGAACAGGTCAAATGGACCCTTTCGCCATGGATGCATCTGTTGAAGCGCTGATTTGATTTCATCATGTGACATGGTCGAATCATCGGCGCTGCCGACTTTTACCGCTGAGCAGTTGAAATCGATCTGCGAAGGTGTGATGTCAGGTAGTGCTTCAAATCCACTTTGCCAGCGTGCCAGATCGCCATGTTTGAGTATTTTGTGCCAGCCCTGCTCATAAAGCCCCAGCAGCTCTTCGCTGAATCCGGCCAGCGCGGAATCCTGTAGCTGGTGCTTAAGAAGAAGCGCTTGCTTATCCTTATAGTGATTCATTTGATGGCGACCATGGAAGCGAAATTAAAACATTGGAACCATGTGTGGGATGCGGGGAATCCGGCCTGCTTCAGGCGGGCGTGATGAGTCTCCAGTGTCTCAGGAATCAGCACATGCTCCAGAGCTGTACGTTTGCGACTGATCTCAAGCTCGGAGTATCCCTGGGCGCGTTTAAATGCTTCGTGCAATGCAATCTGGCGCCTATCCTCGGATGCATCAGCAAAAGCGATTTTCTCCGAGATGATAAGTACACCTCCGGGTTTGAGTCCCTGCTGAATGTGTTTAAGCAGCATGAGCCGCTTTTCTTGCTCCACAAATTGTAATACGAAATTAAGCACGACGACCGATGCGTTTTTGATCTCCAGTTCCAGAATATCCTGGCAGATAATCTCAATGTCTTCATCGCTGAGTGCTTTTTTACAACGTTCAACCATGGCAGGGGAGTTATCCACGCCGATGATGTTGCAGTTCTTGTTTACACTGCCGCGACGCAGTGCCATGGTGGAGGCACCGAGTGAACAGCCGAGATCATACAGATTGCTGTTATCCTGTGCGTATTGATGGGCCAGTAACTCGACCATTTGCAATGTTTGGGCATAGCCCGGTACAGATCGATTGATCATATCTGCAAACACAGATGCGACCTTATCATCAAAGATAAAGCCATTGTTATGAATGCTGGAAGTGTAAATGCTGTCGTGGTTCATCAGATCAGGTGAGGATTACGTTAATCCTGGCTGAAGACGGTGCCAACACCTTCATCAGTAAAGATTTCCAGCAACAGAGCATGCGGTACACGGCCATCAATAATATGCGCCTGGCCTACACCATCAGCTACTGCATCCAGGCAGCATTGTACTTTGGGAATCATGCCACCGGCAATGGTGCCGTTATCAATCAAGGCCTTTGTCTCAGAGGAGGTGAGTTGAGAACAGAGCTGTTTGTCCGCATTCAGGACACCGCTAATATCAGTGAGTAAAATTAATTTGGCCGCATCAAGGGCCGAGGCGATAGCACCTGCAACCAGATCAGCATTGATGTTAAAGCTCTGGCCTTCCGACTTGTGATAACCGACAGGTGCAATGACCGGCACAAAACGATCCGATTCGAGCAGTTTCAGAATGGAGGTGTTGATGGAGTGCACATGGCCAACATGACCGAGATCAATGATCTCCGGCACATCCAGTTCAGGGTCATTTTTCTCGAGTTTCATTTTGCGGGCACAGATCAGTCCACCATCTTTACCCGATAGGCCAACCGCTTTTCCGCCTGCTTTATTAATGTTGCCGACGATCTCTTTATTAACCAGTCCGGCCAGAACCATCTCAACCACATCCATGGTCTCGCTGTCTGTGACACGCATGCCATCAATGAATTTGGCCTCTTTACCAATCTTGGCCAGATGATTACCAATTTGCGGGCCACCACCATGTACAACCACAACATTGATGCCTACCTGTTTGAGCAGGGTAACATCGGCGGCAAAGCTGGCTTTTAATTCCTCTTCAACCATGGCGTTGCCACCATATTTGATGACAATGGTCTGATCTGCAAAGCGTTGCAGGTAGGGCAGTGCCTCAACCAGCGTTCCAGCTATCGCATTGGCATGTTTCATTGATCCGATTCCTCAAGTGGCACGGTTTTCCGATGGTGTGCCGGGTTACAATCGAGCATCGTTGACCATAAGAACATCATGCCGCACAAGGCCAGGGTGATGCCGAGACTTAGTGCGATACGTGGATCATTCGGGTCATGGATCTGGGTGCCGAGTGGAATCAATACAATCAGTGCAGTAGAGAGGGTGGCCAGACGTGTCCAGCTTACATTTTGGTGGAACAGCACACTGGCAGCACCCGGTACTGAAATAAGTGCATAGAGCGTGGCAACAATCCAGTGATTTTCTATATTCACTGATGTGAGCAGGTGCCAGATGCCTTGCTGGCCACTCAGGCGCAGTTCAATGATGGCAGCAATGGTGATCACGACTGGAACCGTTAATCCCCAAATTACCCAGCCCATCCATGGTTTATGGCGCACAATATGGTTGGTCCATGCTCCATTACCGACTAAAAACATCATGGCGGCAAATCCCATGCCCCAAGGCGCTAAAGAAAAATCAATATTCATAACACATCCTAATTCGTTGTTGAGCCAAACCCTAACGATAATGAACGATAGAAGCACCTTGTGTTGATGAATGATTTTTCCTGCACTCTATAAGCCCATGTGATTAAAAAATAGACCGCTATGATTAAATAATGGGC
>CAYZJL010000222.1:0-3340 GCA_964478615.1 uncultured Zetaproteobacteria bacterium | reverse complement strand
AGCGCAAAAAAGGAGTGACGGTAGCGAAGAGTTCTGGATATTTCATGCTCCAGCCTGCGCTGTATATAACGGGCATTAAAACAGTCGAGCTTGGTATCCATCAATTTTGCACGCACCGGATACAGTAGCTCCAGCTTATGCAATTGCTGTAGCACATCACCTCGGCTGCTTACCCCTTTTACCAACACCCGCTCAACATCCTGCCCCAACAACAGCGCTTCGCTGCGGGAAAGATCCTTGGCTGTAAAAATAACAACCGGTATATCACAGGCTGAAGGGTGGTTTTTCAGGCGCTGAATAACATCAAAGCCTGAAGTACCCGGCATCATGAGATCTAAAATAATCAAGTTTGGGTCTTTATCAACGGCCATGCGATAGCCTTCATCTCCATCGCCAGCCAGCAGCACATGATAACCTTCGGCCACCAATGTCTCTTTCAAATATTCACGCACAGAAGCCTCATCATCGACAACCAGTACCACGGGTGCAGAAGGAGGCTTGGGCGCATGCATATCAAAATGCGACACCATCTCCAACAGATCCTGACGATCTAAACCATGTTGAATCTGACCAATCGTCGCTCCGGTTGTAACTTTCAGCTCTTGCGCATCACCCCCCAGTAAAATTGTAGGCGTTTTATTGGCAATATCCAAACGCTTCAAACGCTGCAATTGATCATAAATAGTATCCGCACCGTCAGGCACACCCAACATAATCAACAGTGGGTTGCAGCTTGCCACCACCCCATCCACGCCATGCATATCTGTAAGCACCACCCGATAGCCTTCTCCCTCAAACATGCGTTGCGCAGCACTGGCACGTGGCCTGTTTTCATCAACAATCATAATCACAGGCTGTCGCATCACATCAGGCAACACTTCCTTGACCTCAACCAGAGCATCGACAGCCATCTGCTGCACAGGCATATGATGATTCGCCAACGCTTCTGCCTGACTCACCCTTACCGGTAGCTCAATAGAAAAAACGCTACCCTCTCCTACAGCACTTTCGACACAGATAGAGCCACCGAGCAATTCGATCATATGTTTGGCCAGAGAAAGTCCAAGACCAGTTCCCCCATGTGTACGATCCATGCCGCTACTGGCCTGAATGAACGGTGAAAATATCTTTGCCTGATCGTCAGTGGCAATACCAATCCCATTATCTGTAACGGAGCAACAAAAGTAATACTCCTCATTCGCCGTTTTACTGATCGACATATTCAGCTCAACCCGGCCTTCTTCAGCGGTAAACTTCAGAGCATTGCCCAACAAATTCATCAATACCTGGTGTACTTTATCCTTATCCGTATGCACACACAGATCAGACGCGAGAGACTCCGTCAACACAAGCTGAACACGCTTGCTCTCCGCCAATGGCTGCAATTCCGACATCAACTGCTCACCTATCTCAACAGGATTGCAGGCAGATTCATGAATTTCCATCATGCCAGATTCTATTTTACTGATATCGAGCAAGGCATTGATAATGCTTAGCAGCCGCTTCCCACTGACATTGATATGATTCACATAACGTTTCTGCTTATCGCTCAGCTGCCCAAGCCTCACATCCGTCAACAGATCAGAGAAACCGATAATAGCATTGAGTGGCGTTCGCAACTCATGACTAGTGTTGGCCAAAAATTGATCTTTCGCCGTGTTGGCAGCAATGAGCTCTTCGTTCAACAGCTCCAGATCAATGGCATGAATTTTCAGCTGTTTATTAACCCGATCCAGATCTTTTGTACGCCCCTCCAGCTCCAGCTCATGGACCTGCAACTGCCTGTTGGCCTGGTTCAACTCCTCTGTACGCGTTTCCAGTGCGACATATGCATCTTTCAGCCTATCAAAGGTTTGCGCATTGGAGAGTTCAATCGCACAAGCTGAAGCAAGCACCTCCAGAGTACTTTCATCATCGGCAACAAAAGGCGTATCTCCCGGACGTTTGGATAGATAAATCACGCCCAGCGTCTGATGATCAAAGCATATCGGAGTTCCGAGAAAAGCCTCCAACACCGGGTGACCATACGGGCATCCACTGGATTTCCGATACTTTGCAATATCATCCAAACGGATGGTGCCTGCCCCCTCTGCCCACAATTGACCAAGCAAACCGATACCTTCAGGCAGCTTTAAAGCGCGAGCCTCACGTTCATCTCCAAAACCAAGCGCAATGAAATGCTTCTCTCCCCGCTCCAGATAGGCCACCATACAATATGCAGCATGAAAAATACGCATGCTTGCCCTGCCAATACGCTCCAGAATAATGGCTTTCGGCACATTCCTGCCAACCGCGATTTTGCTACCGTCGTTTAGGCTCGGTACACGCAAGAGAGCATCATCATATTTCCATTTTGTCATCACCTATTCCTTATCGCGCAAAGAGATACGCATCACGGTTGTCAATAATTTCCCTATATCAACCGGTTTATACAGCACCGTTGCTTTTGCTTTGAAATTGGAGAGATCAGCTACTGTATCACCGGTTAACAGAATAAAGCGCTGCTCCAAATCCGGATGCACATCCAGCAGCCATGCGAAAAAATCGTTAGCATCTTGTCTGCCAAGGTGATAATCACTTAACACAATGCCAATATTACCGGCAGCAATCTTCCGCTGTGCCTCAGCAACACTATTTGCAATTTCAACATGAAATCGTTGAGACAAAATCTCACCAAACAATTCTGTACTCATCGGATCATCATCAACAATAAGAATCGATTGCGTAAATGCATCATTCATGCGCCAACACCTTGGATGGGCTCGTTCTGCAGCAGCTCAAATGCTGTTTTCACCAGCTCTTCAATGACAAATGGTTTGAAAAATATGGCATCCGGCTCTGCTTTATCCAGCCCTTTCCTGACCAGCCTGCGATCTCCTGCGCCGGTAATCACCACAATCCGTGCCGACTTGCACAGGTCGGATGTACGAATGCGCTGCATCAGCTCAAGGCCATTCATTTCCGGCAACATAATATCGAGAATAATCAAATCCGGTTGCATTACGCCAATGGCCATCAACCCTGCATAACCATCATGCACACAATCAAAGCTGTTTTCAAAACCAGCCAGCTCAAAGGCCCCTTCAATAAGTGCACACATGCCCTGATCATCTTCAATTAGAAGCACTTTATACACAGGCTTTGAGAAAGCGTTGCGCGCTTGAAACGTTGAAAAGAATGCTTGAAACTCATCTTCAGCAATGCGCCAGTGACCACCGGGGGTCATCACGCACTTCAGTTCACCCTGCTGAATCCAGCGCTTGATTGTATTAATGCCAACGCCACACAATCGCGCCGCTTTTCCTGTTGTAATATAATGCATATCAACGACCTCGATGCA
>CAYZJL010000221.1:0-3383 GCA_964478615.1 uncultured Zetaproteobacteria bacterium | reverse complement strand
TGGCCGTTATCCCTGCCGCGCAGTAGATTTCTCATAAGTCCGACAGACTCCTAGCGTCCTGCAATCATGGGGTGGATGTCGTGCTCGCTGTTATCTCTTAGCTGACTCATCGCTATCCCCTCTGGCACTTTTTTAACACGCAAAACAGTGCTTTCGGATCAGAATCCAGGGTACTTTCAAACACCGAATCACTGCTCGTTATCAGCTCAAATGTAGGGGCGAACATAGAGTTGATATCTTCAGCTTCAAAACGATTGGGCGGCCCCTCTTCCCGTGTTTCCTGCTTATGAAATGTTTTTAAGAACAACAAACCATCATCCTCCAGCAGATCAGACACTGTATTGATATAGGTATGCCGCTGGTCTGCATCAAGCACATGAAAACAGCCCCGATCCATGATCAATCCGAATCGCGCTTCAAGGCTACTATCCAGTATATCATCACAAACAAAACTGACATGCACACCCTCTTTTTCTGCGCGTGCCTTTGCTTTCTCGACAGCGGATGGAGAAATATCCGTGCCTGTGGCTGCAAAACCCAATCGTGCCAGTGCAATCGCCTGAGTTCCCGGCCCTGTACCTAGATCTAAAGCTGTTTTCGGTGCAATAGCAGTCGATTCAATGGCACTGGCCACATCCACATCCAGTTCAGGACAAAACCAGGGCATCGATTCAACATCATCATCACGATATTGCTCTTCCCATGGTCGTTTGATACGTTCTAAATCTACGTGTTCACTCATCACTGTTTCCTGCTACAGAGCTGTATGTGAGCCATCACAGAAGGCTCCATTGGCACTACGTTTACACTGGCACAGCGCTACAGTTTTTTTCTCGGTTATCTCTACCGTCACTGGAACAAATTCTGAGCCCTGATGAGAGCCATCACAAAACGGCTGGTTGGCTGATTTCCCACAGCTACACCAATAATAGGTGCCGGGCTCCAGTTCAAGCACTGCCGGTTCTTTTACTGCAATCGTTGATTCACTCATTTCATCCTCCTATTTATTTCTCCACTAACAGACAAAGGCACAAAACGTGAGAGCAATGTAATCATAGAATATATGATTGCCCCGATTTTCTTTGTGCCTTCGTGACTTTGTGGTTCACAACATGGTTACTGGCGAACGCCTTCGATTGAGAAAAAGAGTTCCACATCATTCGCTACAGGGCCGAGCATTGCAGCCTTTTTCATATTGTAGTCAGACAGATGCAAAATAGTTGAACCTTCAAAACCGCGACGGAAACCGCCCCATGGATCTTTACCAGCACCAATCTGTTTCACATCAAATGAGATTGCTTTGGTTACACCGCGCAGGGTGAAGTTACCTTTTAGTAGCCCTCTACCGTTTCCTTTATCTTCAAAACTTGTGCTGGTGAAAGAGGCTTTCGGGTAGTGGCTCACATCAAAAAAGTCGGCACTTCTCAGATGTTTATCACGCTCGGCATGGTTGGAGTCGATACTCGCCACATCAATTTCAGCCGTTACGCTGCTGTTGGCAGGGTGCGCTTCATCATAGGTATAGGAGCCGGTGAATGTGTTGAAATTGCCGATCAGCCAGCTGTAACCCAGATGTTTTACTTTAAACTGAATAAAAGCGTGCTGGCCTTTGATATCAAATGCATAGTTTTCCACCGCTTGTGCAGTGGTGGTAAAGCCCAACGCCAGTATCAGCGATAATAACAGTCGTTTTAATTTCATATTGTTTCTCCTTAGTCTTTTTACTTTTTTCCTAACATGCGCAGTAACGTCATGTCTTTGTCGATAAAATGGTGTTTCAGAGCAGCCGCTGCATGTGCAGATGCAAGCCCTATCACAGCCCATGCGATATAGCGATGCAACAGACCGATCATATCTGCATCTTCTTTGGTGAATGAGAAGCTGGCCGGCACGCTCATCAGACCGAAGATATCTATGCCTACACCTTCAGCCGTAGGGATCAGATAACCGGTAATAGTAATAGCAAACAGCAGCAGATAATGCGTGCGATGCACGAGCAGAGCAATGCACTGCTCCCACGCTTCACCCATCAGATCAGGACGTATATTGATCAATCGCCAAACAAGACGAAAGATCAAAGCCAATAGCAACAGCATACCGATGCCTTTATGCAGATAGGGTGCATCGTGATACCAGCTATCGTAATAATTGAGCTCCACCATCCACAGGCCAAGCCCGAACATGCCGAAAATGATCAAAGCCATCAGCCAGTGCATAACGATGGCTACAAGGCCGTATGATGTAGATCTGTTGCGTAACACTGCCAACTGCCCCCCTGATTCGACAGGCGGAACTATCACAACGTTATTGATTAATAAAAAGCATAAAAAGACAATGGACTTGATTAATAAATCGAATCATCTAGTTTTTCATTATGACTTTGGAGCAATTGCGCGCTTTATGCGCAGTGGTCGAAAAAGGTGGTTTCCATGCCGCCTCGGAATCGCTGTTCCGTAGCCAGTCTGCCATCAGTATCGCCATCAAAAAACTTGAACATGAGCTTGGGATCTCTCTGTTTGATCGCACCACTTATCGCCCGACTCTGACTCCCCAAGGAGAGGTGCTCTACGGCAAGGCCAAAAGCATTCTCTCAAGAGCGGACGAACTCACCAGTATTGCCAACCATTTCGCCCAAGGGGAAGAGATAGAGATTTCCATTGCACTTGGCGCGATTGCGCCGGTAGAGCAAGTGCTGGAAGTCATTAAACAAATTTCTGAAACGGCCCCCGCTACGCGCATGAATCTGCAGGTTGAAAATATGGGCGGCACATTGGAACGCCTGCTGGAGAAGGATGTCGATTTTGCCATTGCAGAGTGGTTTATGCCGGTTCCACATACCGAAGAGGTGCGCCTGACCTGCACAGAGATGATTGCCGTAATCTCTTCGGATTTCCCTCTGGCTACCCGTTACCCGGCTATCACTGCATCAGATTTGGAGCAGTATGTACAGGTGGTGGTGCGCGACACCAGCCGCAATCAACCCGGACGCTCAGCAGGTATTCTCGAAGGCGCAAACCAGTGGCTGGTCAACGATTTCGATATGAAAAAACGTATGATTCAATCCGGTGCAGGCTGGGGCCGCATGCCACACCATCGCATCGCCGAAGAACTGGCTGATGGGCGCCTGCTAGCGCTCTCAGGCAAAGAACTCGACCCGCTAAAAATTGACATCTACCTCTTCCGCCGCGCCAACGAACCCATGGGCCCCATCGGCGAACGCCTCTGGCAACTGCTGCAGCAATGTACATATGCAAATGATACAGCGAACAAGCCAGCACAGAATATGAAATAAACTCATGAATGTGCCCAGAATAAGCAATCTGACGCAGGTTCCTTATTTGGCTTGTTTATAGTAATAATAAGGAATACCGTTCCACCTATGT
>CAYZJL010000220.1:0-3383 GCA_964478615.1 uncultured Zetaproteobacteria bacterium | reverse complement strand
GCCCCGTCTATCAGTGTTTGCATTAGGATACTCCGGAATGTGGATATAATTGATAACATTGCAATCAAACGTAAATTCAAGTCGCAAGCTTACCCAATTTGATATTGCAATACGAGTTGGAGTCTTTGCTGGTATTGGCATAAGGAGCAAGGAGGCTTTGAAGCTACCTGGCTTGATATTCATGCTATTGGCGTATGCCAAAAATAAACAAGAAAACCTACCCAAACGCATCCGCATGATGCAACACTGGGCAGATTATCTGAATGACCTACGCCAAGGGCCTGATATTGTGCCATTGCATAGCCATCGGCAGGCATAGGTACAAAACACACATCACACGATGAAAACACCTTGGCAAGAATAGTCAGCTTACGCTACAGTCAGTCTGATAGTAAATGTGGACACTTTTACGATAAAGGAGAGAAGCCATGATACTTGCTGAAGCACCGACAATAACGCAGGGAGAACGGTTGCAAGCAATGGAAGAATTTGGGATATCATGTGCCATGACGATGCCGCTTTAGCACTACCGGAATGGCACAAAAATATTCTCGCTGGACGCAAAGAAAAAATACAATCTGGAAAGGCAACATTTATAACGCTTAAAGAACTCAAGTCCGCAGCCCATTTCCGTTCGCCGTTTACTACGAGATCAGCGACAGCATAGCTATCGTGGTTGCAGTCTTGGATATGCGAAGAAATCCGGCCTGGATTCACACTCAATTAGGTGAACGTGAAAAATAAATGCCGCTACGGATATTCGCCTGATGATGAAAGAAAGTAATATGAGTAACTCTCAGCTTGCCAGCGCACTGGGACACCTTAAAGAGCAGGTTGTATTCCTTGGCGGTTGCACCACAGGGCTGTTGATTACTGATACGTCCTCTGGCGATGTCCGTTCCACCATGGATGTCGATCTGATCGTGGAAGCCGGGGTTATCCATGAGTTTCACGCCATTGAGTCAATTTCTTTATAGATCTTACCTGCCATCTTCCTCCCGACCCGGACAGCCAGAAGCGGTTTCCGATACTAAAACGGAGAATCCTCGCATTGGCTTCAATCAGATAGCCGCCCCCGGAAGCTTTTTTTTGAAAACTGTGTTTTTTCTGGATAAGGATTATGCTCTGCCATTGCATGGATGCATTAGCCTGACAGGAGTGGGTAACGGGGGGCTTTTCTGTGATTGATTTCGGAGCATGGTTTTCTCAACTGCTTGTACCTAGTGGTTGCTGCAACTATCCACTTTGATGGTGCTGAATTGAGTTTTAGTGACTATATCATCTATGTGGATGAGAGCGGAGATCATGGTTTACAGACCCTCGATCCGAATTATCCTGTATTTGTGCTGGCTTTCTGCATTTTCCATAAACGCTATTACAGTGATACCGTTGTTCCGGCACTGAAGCATTTTAAATTCCGACATTTCGGCCACGATATTGTCATCTTGCATGAAAATGAAATCAGAAAGGAAAAGGGCAATTTTAATATATTCCGGAACCGCCTCGAACGTGTTGCATTTCTCGATGAGCTGTCTGGAATTGTAGAGAGCAGCAACTTCATTTTGATAAGCTGTGTGATTGAAAAGATACGCTTGTTGAAGCAGACCTCTGCTCCTGACAATCCATATCATCTGGCTCTTGGTTTGGGATTGGAACTTATCCACGATTTTCTTGAAGAAAAAGGGCAGCAGAACAACACAACACATATTGTGTTTGAGCGTCGCGGCAAGAAAGAAGACAATGAACTGGAACTGGAGTTCAGGCGAATTTGTGATGGTGCAAATGGATTAAACAGGAAACTGCCCTTTGAGATTATTTTTGCCGACAAGCTGGTCAATTCTGCCGGCTTACAGTTGGCGGATCTGGTGGCCCGTCCCGTTGGCCTGCATGTCCTGCGACCGGAACAACAGAACCGAGCCTTTGATGTGCTGAAGAGCAAATTTTATTGTGAAGGCGGCCGTGAAAATGTCGGTGAGGGATATGAGGGATTGGGATTGAAGCGTTTTCCAAAAAGCGAAAAGCCCCGATGAAACTCACCGAGGCATTAACGCCGACCGGGATCTCCCAGTCCATTTATTTTGATTCGAACTATAGTAGTATAGTTCAGGTCCTTCAACATATATTGAAAAAGCCGGAGATAGAATAGTGATTGATTTCGGCGCATTGTTTTCGCAACTGATTTCCACGTACTGGTGGCTGCTGCCACTGTTTGTACTCGCCGCCCTGTTCAAGTCGCCATGGTTCAAGGGTTTCATCGGTGAAGTGATGGTCAATATGGCTGCCCACCTGTTTCTCGATAAAAACGATTATCACCTGATTAAAAATGTCACCATCCCGACCGAGGATGGCACCACCCAGATCGACCATATCATTGTTTCCCGTTTCGGGGTGTTTGTGGTTGAGACCAAGAATATGAAAGGCTGGATATTTGGCAGTGAACGCCAGAAAACGTGGACCCAGCAGATTTATAAATCGAAGCACAAGTTCCAGAATCCGCTGCATCAGAACTACAAACACACCAAAACACTGGAA
Organism: uncultured Zetaproteobacteria bacterium; assembly: GCA_964478615.1. Taxonomy (GTDB): domain Bacteria; phylum Pseudomonadota; class Zetaproteobacteria; order Mariprofundales; family Mariprofundaceae; genus Mariprofundus. Next base: position 851 of record CAYZJL010000220.1, on the reverse strand, counting down.
ACTGCACTCGGCCTTTCACATGACAAGATGATTTCTGTCGTGGTTTTTGTAGGCGATAGCACATTCAAAACCCCAATGCCCGAAAATGTTACCTACGGCGGCGGCTATGTCCGCTTCATCAAATCGCACACCAAAATATTACTCGCTGAATCCGAAGCGCAGGGAGTGATCGACCAGATTGCCGAAGGCCGCCTGAAACCCTCGCTCAGAACCAGCCGTGAACATGCCAAGCATGTCCGCGAAATCGTTGCGGCGAAGAACGAATCGGCGGAATCATCCGCTACCAAGTCATGCCCGAAATGCGGCAGCGACATGGTGCTGCGCACCAGCAAAAAAGGCCCACAAGCAGGTAATCAATTCTGGGGCTGCTCAGCATTTCCAAAATGCAGAACAATTGCTGATATTGGTTGAGGAAAAACAGTTTGTTCAGCTAAAAGGAAAGCGTTCCTTTTGCTTGGTGTTGCGCGCTGCGCATCACGGGATTAGGATGCTGTTATGATTCGTTCGTTCAAGCACAAGGGCCTGCGTAAAGTTCATGAATCCGGAAGTATCGCTGGTATTCAGGTGATCATGCCCTAAAGCTTAGAATGATGCTGGCAGCGCTTGATACGGCTTTGGTAATTGAAGATATGGATATCCCCGGATATCGGCTGCATGCGTTGAAGGGAAGCAGGCAGGGCTTATGGACGACTACGGTCAATAAAAACTGGCGTGCAACATTTTCATTTAAGCATGGGGATGTTTATATCGTTGACTATGAGGACTATCACTAATGAGCACAATGCATAACCCGCCGCACCCCGGCACATTTATTCGTGAAGTCTATCTTGATCCATTCAAGGTTAGCTACC
>CAYZJL010000219.1:0-3418 GCA_964478615.1 uncultured Zetaproteobacteria bacterium | reverse complement strand
CATCGTCATCATCCATATAGCCGAATTTTCCATCAATCTGTTTCAGCCAGACTTTTCCGGCACGAGTGGCAAAGCTCAGGCATTCCAGTGCTTCCCGTGTCTGACTCATCGTGGCTGTGCTCCACTGCTTGCTCATGATCAATCCTTCCAGAACGACAGTAGCTTCGGATTGCGGCGCAGCTTGTTCAGTGCCTTGGCTTCGATCTGACGAATGCGCTCACGGGTCACGCCGAACTGCTTGCCTACCTCTTCCAGTGTGTGGTCTATATGCCCGGCAAGCCCGAAACGCATGGCAATCACCATCGCCTCACGCGTGCTGAGTTGGCTTCTGTTTATTGGATTGCTGTTCATCATCGCCTCCTGTTTTTTACCTTTGCAGCAATCATAAACCACCCTGCGCCAAATGGTGTCGCATGGGTTCAACGGGGGTAACTATTTCAGAAGAAGACGCTGCCCATCGCTCGTTTTTACAGTGAATTCCGATGCTTCATATAGCAAAGCAGCTTGCTGTTGATATTCTCTTTGCCGATGGGATTGGCCGAGTGAACATCCCAGTCAAACGGATCAGGAATCCAGCCCGGTTCATCCATATCTTTCTCGATCATCCAGTTGACGACACGCATGGCGGTATCATCCCCGCCCAGATCGTGATCAAAGGATATATAGCGGGGGCAACCATCCTTCTCCATTGTCGTAATCGCCGCATCGGATGATCGGGCAATGTGATCAAACCTCCTCCGCTCTGGAGGCGACCTTACATCATCAATGAACATGGACATGTTGTTGCTCCTTTTTTATCGTCTTTCCATAGTTGAATTGCCGATATCATTCCACCCTCGACAAAATATCCAGTAAATATGGTTGCTCATTAAACGTGCCGTGATGCATATCATCCCAGCGGGTGCCCAGTTCAGAATGCTCGAAATACTTTCCAATACGGCAAGTCACAGAACCACATACGGGGTCTTCAAAAACATAGACGGTACTTCCATTCGCCGTCTTGTTTTTTAACTTTCTGCCACCGTGTGAATATGAGCCGAATCCGGAACCATCTTCTCGACGTTCCATCCGTGGTTGTGACATGAGGCATAGCTCTACTAATTCCATAAACGTCATATCAGGCTTGATCTGATCTTTAAATCCAACACTGGCATCCGAATGAGAAACGCATGTGATTTTTGCCTGATGGGGGCGAATAGCAAAGTTGCATCCCCAGTCATTGAGTTCCCAGGTTCGTCCACTGCCGTCAGAAGCGTGTAGCAGCCCATTGATACATTTGCATCTCCACATTAGCTGACTGTCTTGAGGCATGTGATGGTCATAGTTGATTAACAGGTCATAATAATCATCTTCCTCTAACCCGGTATCAAAGAAATGCTGCCCCTCTTGAAATGGCAGGTAGTTTTCAGAGAACCAGTCCTCATGCGCTAATGCTTCATAATCATCTTCAAACCATAAATCAATGCAGCCACTACTAACCAAATGTTTCTGATCATAGATCTCCAAGGAACAACAATCGGGAGAACAATCTGATTTTATCCGAATTTCCAAACCTTTGGTGAGGCAGTTCTTAATCACGGACTGTAAGTTTTCGAGTGTTTGTCCGTTAAATTGTAAGTCGGTCATTTTTTACCCCTGTGCGTAGCTTTATTTTAAAATGGAATCAGATCAAACGCCTTCTCATTCATTATTTTAAATGCATCTTCCATGGATGTGCCGTCCGGCGTGTGCTTGATCAGGTAATCATTGAAACAAAGCACCCGGTGCGCTTCACCATCGAAGCCGGTCAGGGCTTTTTCTGCCGCCTTGATCCGCTTGCCCTCAAATCCAAAAGGCATCACCAATACCGTTATCAACTTCATGCCCATAGCAATCAGTTGGTTGCACAGCCACGGAGACACCCAAGTGCCGGTTACACCACCCATGCCTGCCAATAGAATGATGTTCTCCCTGCCTTGAATCATGCTTTTCAATCTTGGCATCTCTTGCGCCATGCTGGCCTCAACCTGTGCCTGTGAGGCGCGCTTCAGTTCTCCCTCGTTATCAACTGAAGAAACCCCGACAAGCAGAATCTTATGTGTGATGCCGCTTTCCCTGGACAGGCGTTTTTGATCACGGTTAATTGCAACGCTTAGCGTGTCCTTTGGCAGTTTCTCCAGCCAGGAGAGCATCATATTCATACCGCAACCGCCGATGCCAATCAGCACTGCACCTTGGCCAACTTCATTGATGTCAGTCATCGCATACTCCTTTCTATTTTTTTAAGGAAATCGTATAAAATTACACTGGTTGCAGTCGAAACATTCAGCGAATTGGACATGCCCAGCATGGGCAAATGGATGGTGTAATCTGACAGCGCCAGTGCTTCGGGCGATGCGCCGCTGTGCTCTGCCCCGACAACAAAGCAGACCGGCGATGTATACGACATCTGTGCGTAATCAATGCTTGAATCGCACAGTTCCAGACTGATGATCTGCACACCTGATTCCTTCAACGGGATCAGGGCATCGGCAATCCGTTCATGATGTTCCCACGGCACCCATTTCTCAGCCCCGCGTGATCCTTTGCTGATCCTCTTACCCGGCGGCAGACGGGTATTGCCGCATAGCAATAGTTTTTTCGCCAGCACCGCATCGGCCATACGAAAAATACACCCGACATTGTGCGAACAGGTCAGGCTGTCCATGGCGATATACACCGGATTACGCGGCATATCGGTAAAGGCATGACGATCATGCCGTCCGGCGCGTAACGCTCCTTTGGATAATTGAATGGGAATCTCTGTCATCACTGACCTCCTGATAAGGTCATGATACGTCATGCTGCGTCATCTCATGGCGCAGGCGGTAGATAAAGGCGCTAGCGGTCTTAAAATTGATTCTTATTTGCATAGTCAACGATGAAAATTAGTGTTCCGGTTAACTTGAGCAATAGGGGCGTAGAATGGATTTAATAAAAGCAAATAAGCTAATAGAGCCTCTTGTTGAGAGCGCCGCCAGCGAACTTTTTTATTCAGATAAATCCATATTACACAAAAACACATCGACGATCGTACAGTTAGAAAAGAAGCTCTTAATGGAGCGATTACTGGAATGGGCGTATATGCAATATGGACTAAGTCTGTCGATTCTGAGGACTGGCAGCTCCGCTACATTGGCAAGGCATCTGACCTTAAATCACGTGTCAGTGGCCATTTCAAAACTGACAAAAACCGGGATCGCAAACGCACTCCGGCATATGCCAAGATAAGAGAGGCACAGGAAGAAGGACTACAGTTTGGTGTGTCGATTCTTTCTGTTCAAGATAATGGATTTTATTCCCTGGTTGAATCGAAGCTCATTACTCGAGTAAGGGATAAAATTGAGGTAACTATTCAGCAGCCATCATAAAGGCAGGCATTTTGCTGTCAAACAACAAC
>CAYZJL010000218.1:0-3436 GCA_964478615.1 uncultured Zetaproteobacteria bacterium | reverse complement strand
TAAGTGGTTGTAGCGGGGTAGAGCAAAATTTGCGCATGCGGGATCGTCGTGGGCGTGTACGCATTTCACTCTGGGATGGTGGCAAAGGCGCACTGCTTGAAGTTATTTTAAGCGAATGTGATGATATTACCGACTCTGATCAGGGTAAAAGTTTTCGTGCATTTTGGGACTTCTTGATGTCCAGTTCTCGGCAGGAGGAGTTGACCGATCTGTTGGATAAAGTAATGGCATTAGCCCCCATTGCTGAATCCAGACCCGATGCACGACTGCGACGTGTGCATTATGATTGGCTTGAAGCAGGTGAGCATACCCAGCGCACGGTGGCACAGTTATCGAGTCAGTTGCGCCGTTTTCTCGATGATAAAGCGTGGCTGGAAAACAAACGTATCATGGAGATTTTGAGAAGCATTAAAAGCAATACCAGCGCCACTATGGATGCTCCACCGCAAGCCTTAAACATGAGTATGGATGATATGAAACTGGATATTATATTGCCTATGGAGCGTCCTATGTATCAGCCGCCATTACAAAGCGTGATTGAGGCTGTGGCGTTGGAGATGGGGGCGGAAGATGCGGATGCTGAGGCTCTGTTTTCACAGGTTGTGGTGGATAAAGGACGCTTAAAACATGCCTTAGCTCAAGCTTTGCAGAAGCAAACCCAAATCTCTTTAGCTGAATTGTTACAAGCTCACCCCTTGCAACATGGTTTGGCGGAGTTGGTGATTTGGTTACAGTTGGCAACTGAGCAATCACGCTGTGTGATTGATGAAGATAAGCAGCAAGTATTGCAGTGGCGTACAGAAAAAGACCTGATTAAGCAGGTGACCTTGCCGCACGTATTGTTTGTGCGTTGAGATTTATAGGAGTGCTTGAGCAATGGATGATATAGAAGCGCCTGTTAACCCGCCGCGCAATCCGCAATTATCGGCTGTAGTGATTGCCTTGTGCAAGGGAGCGATTGATCGCGAAGCAGATACGAAGCTGTGGCAAGGGCTGTTGAATATACAACTGGCGGTGGCGGAATATGTTGACGTATTAGGCCTGGAATTGATTTTGGATGAGGCGCAAGGCTATGCCTTTTTGCGGGCACGGGAATATGATGACGATAATGAAAAGTTACCGCGTTTGATTGCACGACGACAATTATCGTTTCATGTCAGCCTGCTGCTGGCATTGTTGCGTGAAAAAATGGCGGAGTCGGATGCTTCAGGTGGTGACGCGCGGGTGATTGTGTCGCGTGATGAAATCGTGGAGATGATTCGTATCTTTTTACCGGAGGGCAGTAATGAAGTGCGTTTGATTGATCAGGTGGATAGTTATATCAATCAGATTGTTAAAATGGGCTTTGCGCGGAAATTGAAGGGATCGGATAAAATGCTTGAGTTACATCGTATTATTAAATCGTTTGTGGATGCACAATGGTTGGCTGAATTTGATCAGCGCTTATGTGAATACCGTAAACTATTGCAACCCGAAGAGGCAGTGTAATGGAGTCGATGCTTAATCTTGAATTTGTCCAGGACGATGCCTTAACAGGCTTTCGTTTAAAGCGTTTGGAAGTTTTCAATTGGGGCACGTTTGATAAAAAAGTGTGGTCGTTTCATTTAGAGGGGAAGAACGCCTTGCTGACGGGCGATATTGGATCGGGGAAATCCACACTGGTGGATGCGGTGACTACCTTGCTCGTGCCTGCCCATCGCATTGCCTACAATAAAGCGGCGGGTGCGACTGCCAAAGAGCGTGATTTACGCTCCTATGTGTTGGGGCATTATAAATCCGAGCAGAGCGAATCGGTGGGCACAGCTAAACCTGTAGCATTGCGTGGGCATGGCAGTTATTCGGTGATTCTGGGTGAGTTTTATAATGAAGGTTACGATCAAACGGTGACCTTGGCGCAGGTGTTTTGGTTTAGGCAAACACAAGGCCAGCCAGAACGCTTTTTTGCCGTGGCAGATGGTAGTTTATCCATTCAACAGGATTTTGGTAGTTTCGGCTCTGACATGGCGGTGTTGCGGAAGCGCTTAAAACAACAGGGGATCCAGGTGTTTGATGCGTTTCCTGCTTATGGAGCTTTTTTTCGGCGGCGTTTTGGTATTGAAAATGACCAGGCTCTGGAACTGTTTCATCAGACTGTTTCGATGAAATCGATTGGCAATTTAACAGACTTTGTGCGCGGGCACATGTTGGAACCCTTTGATGTGCAATCGCGCATTGATGCGTTGATTTCCCATTTTGATGATTTGGATCGCGCCCATAAAGCGGTGCTGACAGCGAAAAAACAAGTCAGTTTACTCACGCCGTTGGTTGAACATTGCCATAAATATGCAGCCCTGGATCATGAAAAATCCAGACTGGATAACTGTCGCAAGGCATTGCAGGTGTATTTTTCCCGGTTGAAATCGACGCTGCTTGCTGAACGCATCGCCAAACTGGATGCGGAACTGGAGCGCTTGCAGCAACGGGTATTGCAATTAACGGAAAAAGTGCAACACGGTCAGCGCCAGGAGCGTGAGCTGGAACGTGCGATAGGCGATCAGGGTGGTGACCGAATTGCCATGCTGGATCAGAAAATCAAAGAAACTGAAGCAGAAAAACAACGTTGTTTGCAGCGATCAAACTATTACGATGATTTGATTGCCCAACTGGATCTGCCGGCAGTGAAAGATGTGGATATGTTTTTACAGCATCGGGATAGCTGTTTGAAGATGCAGAACGCACTGCAGGATGAAGAAGCGCAAACGCAAAACAGCATGAATGAGTTGGGTGCTGATTTGGCAGCAGGCAAGCGGGCATGTGAAGATCAACAACGTGAATTGGATAGTTTGAAACGCCGTAAAAGCAATGTTCCGGAGCAGCAAATTTCGATTCGTCAGCGTTTATGTGCCGATTTACAGATGGATGAAGATGTCATGCCGTTTGCCGGTGAGCTTATTCAGGTGCGTGAAAATGAACGCGATTGGCAAGGCGCTGCAGAGCGTTTGTTGCATGGCTTTGCCTTGTCGATGCTGGTGTCAGACAGGCATTACACACAGGTGGTGGAATGGGTGAATGAGCATCATCTGAACGGGCGTTTGGTTTTCTTTCGGGTGCGTGAACATGCGCAAACCCATGCACCGCAACATGCAGCATCGTTGGCACATAAGTTGGAAGTAAAACCGGATTCTGAATTTTATCACTGGTTGCAACAGGAACTGGCGCTTCGCTTTGATTATGTCTGTTGCACGGAGATGGCTGCATTTCGCAGGGAAAGTCGAGCTGTCAGCATGACCGGACAAATCAAGGCCAAGGGTGGCAGGCATGAAAAAGATGATCGCCACCGCCTGGATGATAAACGGCGTTTTGTGCTGGGTTGGAGTAATAAGGAAAAAATCGCTGCACTTGAAATCGAAGCCAAACTGGCACAGGAAGCGTTGGCGGATATAGGTCAGCAAATAGT
>CAYZJL010000217.1:0-3440 GCA_964478615.1 uncultured Zetaproteobacteria bacterium | reverse complement strand
GATTTCCAATTTCTTTAATTATGTCAAAGATAGCAAAGAAGGTGAGCGGCTTATTGTTAAAATAAGATCGCATGTGTCAGAAGGTGAGATATACGATGACTTTGCAAAAATCTATCGGCGTTATAAAGCCCTTAACAGAAAAACTGTTGGTGAGTTCTTTTTCAAAGAAACTGAAGACTTGGTGGATAAACTTTGTGATGATTTTGAAATGACAATTCGCAACGTGAAATATTAATAGTTAATGGCTGAAAAACATCACCTTGAGCATGAGTTAATTTAAGGCCATGTACGATCTATTTGCGCAATCCATTGCATTGATACCCGGTGTTGGCCCAACGCTGCAGAAGCGGCTGATAGCGCGTGGTATATCCTGCCTGGGGGATCTGCTCCTGCATCTGCCCAAAGATTATATCGATGATCGCCATATTGATTCAATTGTGCAACTCAGTGAAGGCAGCAGTGCTCGAATTAGGGGGCGTATTGTTAGCAGGCAGGCGCGTGGCTATGGGCGCAGTCGTCAGGTGACACTGAATGTGGCTGATGATAGTGGTCAGATAGCGCTGAGCTTCTTTCATTCCGGTTATATGATGAACGATGCCCGACTCACAGAAGGGCGTGAAATATCAGTGCGCGGCATCGCTGAACAGTGGAATGGTTGTTGGCAGATGTCCCATCCCGACTGGTGTTTGCCAGAACAGTTCAGGCCGGGCTTTCAAGCACAATATGGCACCATAGCCGGTTTAAATGGCAAGCGCTTGAGTGGCTTTATACAACACGTTCTGTCGCTGCTGCCAGCTGTTGCCAGCAGTCCGTTGGATCGATCCTTAATGGCTCAGCATTTGCCTCCGCTACGGCAGGCTTTGCACTGCATCCACAGGCCGGACAATGTAGATCGAACTGTGTTGGAACAAGCATTAATGCGTTTGAAAAGTGAAGAGGTGATCATCTATCTGCATCTGATGCAGTATAAGAAAAAAGAGGCGGATTGTCCGGCTCTAGCCCTGGATAAAGAGAATCAAAGCCAGCAGTTATTAGAGAGCCTGCCTTTTCCTCTGACAGTTGCTCAGCAGCGTGCATGGCGTGATATTCAAGCTGATTTGCATAGTGGCAGGCGTATGCATCGACTACTGCAGGGTGATGTGGGGGCGGGGAAAACCTGGATCGCTGCTCTGGCCATGATCAAAGCGGCGGCCTGCGGGCATCAGGCTGCGCTGCTGGCGCCAACGGAAGTGCTGGCCAATCAACATGTCGAGACTTTACAAGCACTACTGTCACCATTGGGGTTCAATGTCGCTCTGTTAACCGGTAGCAGCAGAGCAAAACAGCGGCGTGAGATTTTGGCGGGCCTGCAATCCGGTGAGATCAATCTCATTGTCGGTACGCATGCACTACTTACTGATGATGTTCTGTTTCATGATCTGGCTCTGGCTCTGGTCGATGAACAGCACCGTTTTGGTGTGCGCCAGCGCTGGGGCCTGGCTGATAAAATGCAGGGAGAGCATGCTGTTCACCTGCTCGGTATGACAGCCACACCCATTCCGCGTTCGTTAGCGCTTGCACTCTATGGGGATATGGATTTGACGATTATGCAGGGTGTACCGCCGGGTAGAAAGCCGGTTGAAACACGGGTTATTGCTGCTGATAAGATGAAACCACTGGCAGAGGGCATGCAGCGTATTCTGGATGTGTATGGACGCATCTATTGGATCGTACCGCGCATTGATGAGGATGAAGATGGTGTATCAGTGGATCAACGTGTTGAATTGCTTAAAGGCTATTTTCCCGATGCCAATGTGATCGGTTTACATGGGCGCATGAAGTCGAAGCAAAAGAGAGAAGCACTGGATGCTTTTTCATCCGGTGCAAGCACTATTCTTGTCTCTACCACAGTGGTTGAAGTCGGTGTGAATGTGGTTGAGGCACGTCTGATGGTGATTGAGCATGCCGAAGGCTATGGCCTGGCTCAACTGCATCAGCTTAGAGGCCGGGTGGGGCGTTCACATGAACAGGGCTATTGTATGCTCATCATGGGTGATCAGGCATCGGCACTATCACGGGAGCGATTAAATCAGATGGTGCATAGCCATGATGGATTAGCGTTGGCTGAAGCTGATCTGGCTCTGCGTGGTAGTGGTGATGCGATTGGTACACGCCAACATGGTGATGCCGGTTTTCGTTTGTTGAATATGGCCGAGGATGCAGCTTTGATTCGGCAATGGTTTGAGCGTCTGCCGGAATTCACTGCTGGTGAATCGATGCAGCGTTTTTGGCGTCCCTATGCGGAGTCAACAGATTAGCTTGCCGTTCATGCGCAGCTTGCATTTTTCGGTATAGTAGTCTATCTAAGTATTTAGAGAGGATATTTCATGTTGATTTTGACGCGTAAAAAAGGTGAATCGATTGCCATTGGTGATAATATTCAAATTCAGGTGCTGAATGTGAAGGGTGGGCAAGTGCGTATTGGCATTGATGCTCCGCGTGAAATATCCGTCAATCGTGAAGAGAACCTGGAACTTCCCGCTGACAACGAGGGCAGCGTTTCAGCTATCGACTGATCACCAAGATCACAATCACGCTTTACTTGCCGATGATAATGATTATCGTCGTGGTATGATAAGACTCACGACGCAACGGCAAGCTATCCTGGATATTATCAATGGCTCCCATCAACATTGGGATGCAGATGAGTTGGCACGGGCTCTCTCTGATAGCGGTCATAGTATTGGTATCGCTACCGTCTATAGAGGCTTGGCTGCGCTGGAGTCGCAGGGTTTGATTGATTCGATTCAATTGGCCGATAAAAAACGTTATGAAAGTGCAGATAAAGCACATCATGATCATATGGTATGTACAGCATGTGGTCATATCGAAGAGTTTTCCCATCAAACCATCGAGCAGCTACAGCTGGCGGCTGCGGCAGAAAGAGGTTTCACGCTGACCGGCCACCAGTTGGTGATGTTCGGTCTGTGTTGTAAGTGCGGTAAGAGTGCACAAGCTTGATGGCTACGATCTGAACCTGTCATATCTCCATTCAAAAAATGAAATAGGTGCAAGCCGGACTACCTGAATAGATAAAGCACGGCTATGCTTGCCGCCATGCGTTATTCTAAAGTGTTTATTCCTACTTTGCGTGATGATCCGGCCGATGCTGAGGTGATCTCCCATAAACTATTGCTGCGTGCCGGTTTCATTCGTCGTGTTACCTCCGGTGTCTATGATTACTTGCCTATGGGCTTGCGTGTGCTGCGTAAAATTGAAGCGGTTATACGCGAAGAGCTGACCCGTGCGGGTGCTCAGGAACTGCTGATGCCGATGGTGCAGCCGTCTGAGTTGTGGGAAAAGTCAGGACGTATGGAGAAATACGGACCTGAACTGCTGCGTTTTAAAGACCGCCACGGCCATGAGTCCTGTCTTGGCCCGACCCATGAAGAGGTGATATG
>CAYZJL010000216.1:2153-3441 GCA_964478615.1 uncultured Zetaproteobacteria bacterium | reverse complement strand
GCATCAATGGATTGATCGGCCATTTGCAGCATCGGATGTTGCTTCGTGGCTGTATCCATTGCCTCCTGCAAACTCTCTGCATGGCTATAAATTGGGTGAATGCATAGCAGCATTCCAATCATAAAAATTCGTGTGCGCACAGTTTTCTCCTGTAAAAAATAATAGGGGATAAAACGGAGAAGCTGATTTTGAAGTCAAATCATCCAGAGACAGCCCTAGATCATAAAAAGATCAGGCTGTTCATCTAAATTAAAAAATCAGCTGTGCAAAAACTTGGGAGGTTGTTCGATTAAATGAAGAACCTCAGGGAGATTTAATGAGGCCAACAGGTTGACCGCTTCAAGTTGAATCTTCGGTTGGCTTTGATGAAATGCTGGCTGATCCAAGAATACATGCGCGGCATGGGCGCTACATACTTCAATGGGGGTAGCCTGATGATCGGTATCCGATTGCAATGGAGATAGCTGAATTTGAGCAGGTGCATCGGCTGCATGACAGACATCAATGCCCGCACCGCAGACAAACATGCCCAGTTGTAGAGAGAAAACAGCCATTAATGCCAGATAACGCATGTTGGGAACGTTAGATAGAAAACTTGCATTTGCAAGAACGGATGATCATTCAGACCAGCGTTGCATACGATGATTGCCCCAGTCCGTCACATAGATGTATCCGTTACCACTCACGCCAACGCCAGTTGGGCCGGAGAACTGACCAGGTCGATTCCCCTTGCCTCCCCAACTTTCGATGAAATGATCATCATGATCAAAATGTTGGATGCGGTTGTTGTAAAAATCAGCAACGAAAAGACTGTTATCCGCTCCAATCGCAATACCTGAAGCCACGCGGAAACGCCCACCCCACAATCCCATGCCACCAATACTGCGAATAAATCTGCCTTCGGTATCGAATACCTGCACCCGATTATTGTAGGCATCGGAGACATAGACACGGTTGTCTGTACCAATCGCAATACGGGATGGATAATAAAACTCGCCTTCATGATCATCAGATATCAGAAAATTCAGTGCCGAGCGCACCACATTGACCTTGCCCTGCTTGCCCCATGTGCGGATAAAACGGCCATCCGGCGAAAACTGCTGAATACGGTGATGGTATTGATCCACCACATAAACCAGCCCAGAAGCATTCACCGCCACATCCACAGGCGATGAAAACTCACCCGGTTTATCACCAGCCTTACCCCATACTGCTATAAGTTTTCCGTTCGAATTAAAGTGAAAAATACGATCCAGATCGTAATCGCTGACCCACACCGTCCCATCCG
>CAYZJL010000216.1:0-2053 GCA_964478615.1 uncultured Zetaproteobacteria bacterium | reverse complement strand
TTTTTCACAGCCTCACTCAGCGCGGTATCATCGACTTGCGCTCCGGATTTTAATGCTACGGTTGCTTTGCCAGTCTTCATATTGATTTCAACGCCTTTAACGCCGTTGATCTTTTTCAGGTGCTTTTCCAACCCGTAAGCACAAAACGGGCAGGAAAGCCCATCGACCTGAATGGTAGCGGATTGCGTGCTGCTTCCTTGCGCATTCGCAGGTGCTAGCGGTGCGACCAATAACACCCCTGTGATGAATAATAATTGAAAAAATTTCATTGTCATACCTCCTTAAAAAAAGAAATTCCAGCGGAAGCCCGCCGTCACCACCCAATCTGACTCCAGGGCTGTGCCATTCAGGTTCTGTACGACGGGAATCTGAATGGCCGCCTCCAGCACAAAACGATCTGTAACATATTGCAGACCCGGTGCTATATGCCACGTTAAACCACCGCTGTTCAGGTCAGAGACACCCATCGTGCTGTTCTTACCATTCCAGATCAGATTGGACTCCAATACGGCATAGACAAATGCAGGTACGCCACCGGACTCAAGCGTGCGTGGGAATACCCGGTACTGAAACGAGGCACCTGCCCGCGCTTCATCGCCGAAAGTGAATCCTGACGCCTCAGTGTTCAATTGATATTTAGCAGCTATGTCAAACTCCCAGTCCAGCGTTTGCCGCGTAATCGCAATGCCTGCAAAGGGATCCCATGAGCCCGAACCCGGTTGCAACTGGCGCGGAACCGAACCGAAGGCATCGTGTTCATTATGTGAACCTGTTGGTGTCTTCAAGCCTGCAAACGGAGCAATACGTAGGGTGTCTCCGGGATGATCTATCTGGGTCATGGTATAGCGGGCGAAGAGCAGGGCATCGCCGATACCCTGTGTTTCACGCCTGATGCGTTTGCCACCCAGAGTCATATCCAGACGTTTATCCACATAGGGCAATACGCCGAACACAGCCAGCTTTGGACTGGCACCATAGGCCAGCACTACAGGTGCTGCGGTAACATTTAGCACCCGACCTGCGGACGTAGCATCACCTGATTTTCGAACCCGTTTGATCTGACTGCGTAAAATGCTCATGCCGTAAGCAACAGGAAGCGCACTGTTGAAGGTGATCGGACCCGCCTGAGCTGTTGAAGCCAATCCAGCACAGCCGCTAATAAAGGTGGTGATCAACACATAACGAATCAGCTTTTTCATAAATGCCACTCCAACTGTAGTCTGGCACGGTAATCAGTTTTCGTTTGAACCCCGTTAAGGTTGCTGAATACTGGAAGTTGTACGCCCGCCCTGACTGCAAAATTACGCACAGTCCACATAAAGCCCGGCGACAAAAACAGCTCCGTGCCTCCGTTATTGACAAGAGATATACCATCCAGACTGCCATGCCTGCCATATTCACCGTTCAACTCCAACAACCAAACCATATCTGGCTTAAGGTATTCCGGCATGGTTGGTCGCCAACCAGCAACCAGATCAACCAACACCTTGTCCCCCACCTTTTTTCCGCCGCTGTGGCCGTTGCGCCGATAACGCATGCTTGCCCAGCGGTACCATGTGAGACTTTCATGTCCATAAGTGAGTCCAGCAATCACATCGGTAGTACCGGAACCAAGTGCTGGTTTCGCAACGGTGGATGTTCCTTGCTTCGATGTATCGAATTTCACCTTTAGCAGTGCCGCCATCGAATCCACCGTCCCGGGGCTATCCGCGTGCCAAAAACGGTATTTGGTAAATACACCCAGATCACCCAAGCCGTTGGCTTGTCCAGAGGTATTCTTCTTAAACACCCACGGCAACTCACCACCAACCGTCAAATTGGCGTTGATGCCGTAAGCGATATTGAACAAACCAACATCAAAACCACGCGTGCTACCTGATTGGCCAACATCCAGTTGCGATGATACCTCTACGCCACCCTCATAGATAACATGTGGACCCAGCCCGAAAATAGGGTCATGCGCCATGGCTATTCGGGGTAGTGCCAGAAATAATAACGCCACGGCCATCATACATACGGACTTACATCCTGTTGAAGTTTCCCCAATCATCAG
>CAYZJL010000215.1:0-3479 GCA_964478615.1 uncultured Zetaproteobacteria bacterium | reverse complement strand
ACTAAACCGCACACCACATTCCTGCTCAACAATTTCTGCCAAACGCTCTTTGTTCTGACGTTTACAAGCAGCCCACTTTTTACGGAAAGCGGCCTTATCCGCATACGGAGCCAACTGACGCAATTCACTCAGTTTGGTCACCCAGCCTTCACCAATCGTTTTATTGATCAATGCAGACATTGGTTTGTTGCACATTGCCATCCAGCGGCGCTGCGTCACACCATTGGTTTTGTTGTTGAATTTTTCCGGCCACATGGCGTAAAAATCAGCAAACAACCCTTTCACCAGCAGATCAGAATGCAACTGCGCTACACCATTGACCGAGAAACAGCCCGCAATGGCCAGATAAGCCATACGTACCTGCTGTACATCACCCTCTTCGATGATCGACATGCGACGCTGACGTTCAACATCACCCGGCCAATGTTTAGCTACTTCAGAGAGGAAACGTGCATTAATTTCATAAATAATATCCAGCACACGTGGCAATAGACGACCAAACAGATAGACAGGCCAACGCTCCAATGCTTCTGGCAACAGCGTGTGGTTGGTATACGCCATGGTCTTACTGGTGATTGCCCATGCTTCATCCCATTCCAGATGATATTCATCCATCAAAATACGCATCAATTCCGCTACAGAAACGGTCGGGTGTGTATCATTAAGCTGGAAACAGTTCTTGGCTGCAAACTGGCTGAAATCGTTACCGTTCTTTTCTGTCCAGCGACGAATAACATCTTTAATACTGGCACTGGCCAGGAAATACTGCTGTCTTAAACGCAGCTCTTTACCATTTTCGCTGGAGTCATTGGGATACAATACCATCGAGATATGCTCAGCTTCGTTCTTGGAAGCAACAGATTCAGGGTAACTACCTGCATTGAACTCGCCCAGATCAAATTCATCTGTCGCTGCTGATTTCCACAGACGCAACGTATTCACCGTACCATTTTTATAACCTGGAATCGGGGTATCATAAGGGATTGCCAACACATCATTGCTATCAACCCAACGCGAACGCAGAACACCTGCGTCATCACGGTACTGTTCGGTATGGCCACCGAAATGAATACGCTGCTCATATTCAGGACGTTCAATTTCCCAAATGTTGCCATTTCTGAGCCAGTGATCAGGTTCTTCCAATTGAGCGCCATCTTTAATCAACTGACGAAACATGCCGTATTCATAACGAATACCGTATCCAGTAACAGGCAGTTGCAAGGTGGCACAGCTGTCCACAAAACATGCTGCCAAACGACCCAAGCCACCATTGCCAAGACCAGCATCATGCTCTTCATCAATCATCTCTTCCAGATCAATACCGAGATCATACATCGCCTGTTTGGCCTGTTCATCCAGACCAAGGTTCAGCATCGCATTACCCATAGCACGCCCCATCAGGAATTCCAGTGACAGATAATAAGCCCGACGACCATCGATTTCACAGCTCGCTTCACGACTTTTTTTCCAGCACTCCATCATGCGATCACGAATAGTGAATGCCAGGGCCTGATAGTTGTAGTGGCTTGAACGGGAACGGTTATCCTGACCCAGTGTACGCACAAAGTGGCGCTGAATACCTTTCACCATATCATAACTGCTTGCCCCAACTGGCGGCACATTGGTAATATCATATTTGGGCGTAGCATTTTTTGTCGAATTCTTTGTCTTTTCAGTTGTCATTTGCACACCTTTTTAGAAGAGTAGTGAAGCATTTTTTTGCGGGCGCACCCTGCGCCAAAAGGGCCTTCGAAGTCAATGTAAAACAGTTCCCCTTGGCGCTTAACCCACGGCAGGCTCAGCGATAAACCAGTTTCACCCCCGCCCAGTCAACAGGAGATGGATAACGGGAAGCCATCCATCGCTGCGCTTTGCCCATCGCTTCTGCAACAGATGCCGTGCTTTGCTTCTGACGATAAAACTCTTTCATTAATATAGCGGTTGAAAGATCATTACCATTCCACATATTTGTAATGACCCGCCTGGCTCCGGCCAGAAGGAATGCTTGAGCAAACGGGTTCTCCCCTGCCGAACTGCCACAGCCACTTAGCACGACACTCGTCATCTTCAGCTTCTGTTTTAATAGCTCATGCACATACATCTCTCCGTCACCACCATCTCCCGGTTCAAGCTGAAGGTATGAGAAACGGGGATGATGATTCGCCACGCTGATGTGATTGACCAAATGAACCCAATCATGGCGGTTGGATGCATCTATAAATTGGGCCTCTGTAGGTTGCATCAGATAATCAGCACGCCAACGGCTAAAGTCATTGGCAGCTTCAATCTCTTGATTTGCAAGCAGCAGCGAGGATGAAGGCTTGCCGGCATGCGAAGCGAGTAGTATTGATTTGCTGCTATCAACCACAGCAGCCTTGCTATAAACAGATAAGGGATAGCTAAAGGTATAATGCTCAATCAACCATTTGCTCTCCTTGTAAAGCATTGCAAAGGAGAGCCTCTCTAACGGCCCTATAGCGACAAGCTCAACATTGCCCTGATCAGGAAGCCAGGCATGCAAAGGCAACCAGATGCTTTTCATCAGACGTTCTGCATCCATTTTGACAGGCACTCTTTTAGACACGGCTCTATTCAGGCTGGCAACCTGCTTTTCGAGCTCTCTGTACCCGACCGCAATAGATTTGATTCTGACCCCATCTGCATCCCATAGCCAACACCAGGTTTGTTTCATACCTGTAAAATAGATTAATCGCACCCTGTTTTTGATAATGTGCAAAGGTTCATTAGAGAAACGCATCGGCACTGAACTGTTGTAACGTTCACCCAAACTTAGCCTGTGTACTTTTTCGGCAAACTTAAGTGCCTGTTCAGGCTGATCACGTTCCATAAGCAATGCTATCAATTGTTCAAATGGGCGGCGCTGACTAAACATCGCATTTTGTGCGGAAAAACTCATGTTTTCCAGATTTATGCTGGAGATTGATCTCTTTAGTAACGCAATCGCTTCGGCTTGATGGCCACGTTGAAGCTGTGATTCAGCTCTCAACCAATGTAACGCCCAATTCATGCTATCATAATGGTGCATTTCGACCAGAGAAGCAAAGCGTGCAAGAAGAGTTTCCTGTTGATCACTGCCATGCTTACCTGTTACCAACAGCGTAAAAAGGAACTCGATTTCCAACTGAGGTATGTTCAATGCTCTCGATTCCAGCAATCCCTTATTCAGTAATTTAGCACCCTCCCGGCGGAGTTTTTCAGAGGATTGCACCAGCAATCGGCCAAGGTTTTTCCAATCATAAAGCAGACCAATATGGTCACCACGCCGTTGATCAATATCTATAGCAGTTCGAAAATGGGCAAGTGCTGCTTCACTATGTGCCTCTATCCATTCAAGTCGCCCCATATTGTTATGCCAGGCGGCCAACGGCTCACTCATCAAGGTCGGGTCAACCCACTTCAACAATGACCGTGCCCGCATAAAACTGCCTCTTGCCGCCTCTAGATCCCCCATCGATTGT
>CAYZJL010000214.1:0-3484 GCA_964478615.1 uncultured Zetaproteobacteria bacterium | reverse complement strand
GATTTTGTCATCATCAGAGCCTTATTTCAACTCGTCAAGTAAATGGCTTGGGCTTTGCCTCCCATTTTTTTTGTTTGAGTTATTTACTGCTCGGTTTGTGAAATTCAACAGGCTCTTCATCAGGAAATCTGACTGTAATGCTGTTGTTGAAGATTGCAGATGTGTTGACCAATAGGGGGCCACTCCAGAATCCACCCAGGGCGATGCCGATGGTGTGCTCTTTAATGCCAGAGTATGGAGAGATGAGTTTAATCGGTGGTTTGTTGTTTGGTAGTTCGATTTTGGCAGTTTCATCACGGTAAAAGCGAATGTTTCCAGTGTTGTCGCTATTTACCCAAAGGCCGGAGAGCTGTTGGTTGACGGCTTCATCAATAGGTGTATCGGTAGATTGAATGCAGCCGGATATAAGCAGGCCTGAGAGTAGGATGTAGGTACTTTTGTTCATTGTTTGCTCCGAATGTTGAATTGGTGACCGGCAATGCTGAGGTGGTCACTGTCTATGTCTTTGAGAATGGTGACGGTCTCACTGCTGAATCCATGTTCGTGTTGAACGGCAACAATGTAGATGTAAAAGTCACCGCTAAAGCGCGGATCCTTGCTTTTGGATGAGATGTTGAAGGATAAGATCTTACCTAAGGTGTGCTCGATGTCAGCTATGTTTTTTTGCCATGTGGCTTTAGGTGTATTATCAAAAAAAGATGGTGCGAAAAGCTTTTGCGCTTCATCCCACTGCTGCAGTTGAATGGTTTGGTGAAATTGTTCAAGCAGTGTGTCGGCTTCTGCTTGTTTGTCTGCCTGAATAATACAGGAGGATAGTAGAAATAGGCTGGTCAGGATTACAAAAATACGGCAGTGCATGCGGGGCTCCTTGTTGCAAAGACAGGTTGATAGCGGATAATGCCGAGCCTATGACAGATGTCCGTAAACACCCACTAAAAACTGGCGAAAAACTCCTCTTTATTGTCGCAGGCCTATTTATAATTTTCGCATCGGTTGCTTTTGCGATCATGCAATATCTGATGGCAACGAGCGATACACCCATTTTTGATCAGAATACCCATTATAATCTTAGCGAGCAAGGTAATCAGGGTTCGTTAATCTTCCGGGAAAGTGCATGTACTGAATGTCATCGTGCTATGCGCGGCGGCACCAATATGGGTAATAATCTGGATGGTATTGGTAATAAGCGTGGGTTAGCGTGGATTGAAAGCTTTTTGAGAGATCCTGAATCTGTGTATGGCCATGTGACCATGGATCATGGTCCGAAACCCAAGCAGGCTTTTTATGTGACTGAAATGTCTGAGCATGATCGTCATCTGATGGCTGTCTTCTTGTCGGAATTGATTTCTGAGCAGGGCTCAGCTTCATCGTATATGCCACCTAAGGGAGATTCGCCATTCATTGATTCCATGGTGAACACTTGGGCTCCAGATGAGTGGAAAGATAAATATCAGGATGTACGTGAAAAAAGCGCAGACCAAAACAGAGAAGCAACAGCGGGAGATAAATAATGCAGCGCCAACCTTGGGAAGATCCGGAATATATCAAATATACCCTGTGGTTCGTATTTGCATGTATTATATATAGTATTATCGGTTTTACGTGGGGTGCATTGATGGGCGGCATCCATGAGTTTCGCCATTTCGTGGATCATCGTATGCACGGTAACTTGATCGTGCGTGCGCATACGCATATTAACCTGCTTGGTTGGGTGGAAATGGCAATTTTTGCCGCCGTTTATTATATCGTGCCACGTCTTGTTCAGCGTCCAATCTACAGTCTGAAGCTGGTAAAATGGCATTTCTGGGTTCATAACTTTGGTTTGATTGGCATGGTGGTGTTTTTTACTGCTGCCGGTGTGGCTGGTGGTATTGCTTCAGAGCATGTGTCTCCCGCTGAAGTTGAGGCGATTGTGAAGCCTTGGCTTGCGACTATGGGCATTTTTGGATCAATGGTGTTGTTGGCAAACTTTATCTGGGCCTACAACCTGTTCAAAACCTGCGCGAATAGGGATAAGGGGTGATGATGTCCCGACTGAGAAGCTTGGCACTGCTTCTGTTGTTGCCGCCTGTGCTGTTTTTGACGGCATGTGATGATATGGATTTCGGTGTTGGTGGTGGTGGTGTGTTCGCTATTGGGCAGGATGTGCCTTCGCTAAGGACAAAAACCTTGGCAGATGTTGATGGTGATATGTCGAAGATCACCAGTTATAGATATCCTGATCCGCGTATGTATCAGCTCTCCTTTGATGATGCATTGAAAACAGGCAAGCCGATCATCTTGGAGTTTGCGACGCCTGGTCATTGCACACAATGCGATAAGCAGCTGCAGATGTTGAAGGTGGTGATGGATACGTATGAAGATCAGGTGATCTTTTTGCATATGGATCAATATTATAATCCGGAAGCGTATGATGCTTTTCAGGTGCGTGGTGAGCCATGGACATTCGTGATTAATGGGCAAGGTAAAGTACATCATATTGCGCCAGGGCGTATGCTGTATAGCGAAATGATGCCTGTGTTGAAGGCAATGCTGGGAGATGGCAAGGATGGCTAAATCGTGGAGAGAGGTTAAGTGCGAGCTGCATCCGGACAAAACAGGGATTATCTGGGATCTGGTGCTCTATGTGCCGACTGTATTGTTTCTCATTCTATGGGGTCTGAAGGTTTGGTATGGTACGGATGACCAGTGGATGGGGCAGGGTTTGATGTTTCTTGGTTTTTTCTTTCTGCTGGTAGGTGGTGGGCGTATTTTTCGACGTCTTTTGTTATTGCCATCGGTGCCGGTGGCACTGGATGTGTGCAAAGAGCAAATCACCTTTCGCCTTAAGAATGGTAATCGTCGACTGTTGATGAAAGACCTGCGCTTTTTTGCCGATAAGGCAGGCAAGTCGTTTGGCTTGACCGGAACCGATGAGGTTGGGTCAAAGCAGCAGTATGTGTTTCATAAGGGGCAGTTTAGCCCGGATGACTTTGCTGCTGTGACCAAGGCATTGGAATTTTATAAGTAGCATTATTTAAGCCGTCGGCTTCGAAGGATGTCCCATGCCATCCAGCCTACAAGCAGGGTGCCCAGGCAGACTGCAATAATAATACTGATGATCTCAGTTTGTTCATCAACCAGACCGCCGATGAATATGTGGACTGTGTAGCCCAGGATGAACAGAGAGGCGCATCCGCTGATGCCGTAGATAACAATTTCACGCATGTCTGAATCATGAACACATTTGCCGCAGAGGCAATAGTGTTCATGCTTTGTTTGTATTCATGTGAAAATAGAAACCATGACTGATTTATGGGCTTGACAGCGGGCCGAAAGACAATAAGGTTTCGAAGTGTTAAAAAAAATTCATATTTTCTTAATAGGGAGAGGGCATGAAAAATTCAATATGGTTAATAATCGTTGCGGGTTTTGTTACTGGTATGGGTAACGGTTCTGTATTTACCATTGCTACGCAGTTGGCAGTGGGTCGCGGACCGTTTCC
>CAYZJL010000213.1:0-3545 GCA_964478615.1 uncultured Zetaproteobacteria bacterium | reverse complement strand
CCGCACTGATGCCGGAAAATGCACCGGCATACAGGGCAATGGAAATCCACATGATATTCATTGCGCCAAAACCTGCGAAACCCAAACGAAACAGCAATTGCCGATTCTGCTGTTGCAATAAACCATCAACATTATCGAGATTAAAGGGAATGGCGGCATAACCAAGCGCTGCCAAGCGAGTCATGATGTCCGGCAGGGAAACTGTATCGGGCTGCCATTGCAATAGTAGTCGGTGATGCACCAGGTTCACTTCTGCCTTGATGATACCAGCCATGTTTGCGAGTGCTTTTTCGATTAGCCAGACACAGGCAGGGCAATGAATACCTTCGACCATTAAACGTGCTTGTTTTGATCCATCGGAGCGGGTTTGGATAAAGTCCTGTTGTACCTCGTGCAGATCGTATTGGTCGATATCTGCAGGTGCATCCGGAGGCGGAGCCATGCTTGCCTCGCGTTTTTGCAAGCGTTTATAAAAACTGGATAGGCCGGCTTCGTGAATCACCTCACATACGCTTAGACAGCCGCTACAGCAGAACAGATGGTGTTCACCTGCGATGTCACCATGGCAGGCGCTCGATCCTGTGGCTGGCAAGCCGCAGTGAAAGCAGCTGGTACTATCGTTGTACAAAGATGCGTTGGGCAGTATCGAAGTGCTGTTCGCCGGCATCAATGCGGGCGATTAAATCCCAGTGGCCGGGCAGGGGGAATGAGACAGGCGCAGCAAACGTACCGGCATCAGTCAGGTGCAGCTCCACATTGAAATCATGTCTGGCATCGCTGGGTCGGTACGCGGTCAGCACCACATGACCTGCATGTACCGGTTTACCCTGATGATCCATCACATAGAGACGGGAGATACCGCTTTGATTGACCTTCAGCGTGTTCGGTAACAGCAGTTGCAAACGCCATGCGGTGGGAGCTTTTTGCTCGCGCAGATGTTCATCATGGAAATAGTTTTTACCGCGCTCGTAATAATCTTTTACGACCAAGTTGGGTGGAAAGATGAAAGCGTAAGAAATAAAGCCGAAATTGACGATCAGCGTCACACCGACCACGGCGAGAATTCCTCGTAACCACGGGTTTTTAAGATCTTCTTTGACTTGTGCGCTCAACATATTAACTCCTGTTATCGACCACTGATGAATACCGACTCATACTCAAGGTGAATGATCGGGGTTTCAAGGCTTTCCAATACAAACAGGACGGGCATTCTCTTATTTTTCAATGCTTCAGGTCGCGCCGTGAGGAATATATGAAAGGGAACGATTTCACCTGTTTTGAGGATAATATTTCGATCTTCTTGCCCTGCAATGCTCACCCCTTCAGCACCGCTTATGCTGACCTTTATATGCAAATCAGCGGGTGTTTTATTGACGGCCATGATGGTGTATTTGTTGTGGATACTGCCATCGGACATCTGGATAAACAGCGGCTGACGCTCATGCACAATGGATAATTCAACGGGTGGAATATGAGTCAACCCATAAAGGATGCCTGCGATGGATAGAAACAGAATGGCGCTATAAGTGATCACTCGCGGTCGTTTGAATAATGGCGGTAAAGGCTCTCCATCCATCTCTTTTCTTGAGGCATAACGAATCAGGCCGCGTGGCCGATTCACCTTATCCATAATACTGTCGCAGGCATCGATGCACATACCGCAGGTAATGCAGCCTTCACTCATACCCTCTCGGATATCAACGCCGGTAGGGCAGACACCCACACAAAGTTTGCAATCAATACAGTCGCCACGTTCCTCACTGCCTTGGCCACGTAGTTTACCCCTGGGTTCGCCACGCGACTCATCATAGGTAGGCATTTCTGTATCTTTATCGACCATCACACTCTGGATACGGGCATAAGGGCATAACCAGAAGCAGACTTGTTCGCGCATAAAGCCGGCAAACACATAGGTGAAGAAAATAAATGTAGCCAGCACAACCCATGCAATCAGCGGAGCGTCGAGTGTCAGATAATGATGCCAGAGATTGTAGATGTCGCTGAAATAGGCGGCGAATGTGACCCCCGTGAGGATAGAAATCAGCAGCCATAGACTATGCTTGAACAGTTTGAGTTTGATCTTTTGCATGCTCCATGGAGCAGCATCAAGTTTGCGGCGCTGGATCGGATTGCCCTCGATTCTATCTTCCAGCCAGGTAAACCAGTCTGTCCACACCGTTTGAAAACAGAAATAGCCACACCAGACTCGGCTGGCAACCGCAGTCACTCCGAATAACGTCATGGCCAGCAGGATCAATACCAGTGATAACATCCAGACATCTTGGGGCCAGATGGTGAGCGATAACAGATGAAACTGACGATGTGGAATATCAAACAGAATGGCCTGATGATCATCCCAGCGGAAGTAGGGTGTGATAAAAAAAAGAATCCATAAGCTTGAGGTATACCATTTGTAACTGCGGAACCGACCGGGCACGCGTTTGGCATGAATCGTTTCTTCACCAGTATTCACATGCCAATGATGGGCATCAGTGTAGAGTGCCTCCAGTTCATTTCGTTCTTGTTCTGACATACCAACTCCTTGTTCGCTATGTGTGGTGGTGAAGTAATATAGCCACATTGTAATATCTTAATATACATACAATAAAGGCCCGTGCTGCGTTTCTTTTGGGCACGAAAAAGGGAGATTCTATGAACCTCCCCTCCTCGATTAATGGTATTGTAAAGCTATTCTGAGTCGTCGTTGCTGTTTATAAGCATATAAAACTTATAGGCGGCATAAGCACCGACCAGAATAGTGCCGCCGACGGCGAGAAATGTTCCAATGACTACTGCATCCATATCGTCCTCCTATTTTCCACCACCGAATTCATGCACTTTTACGGCCAGCATCTTGATCGCTTCTGGACTAAGCTTTTCACCGAAAGCAGGCATAATGGCAATTCGTGTTTTGGGTACATCTGCCGGATCTTCATTCACTCCATAGCGGATTGTACGCAGAATCTCATCTCGGGATCCACCGAAACGCCAGATGCCATCCGTTAGATTTGCAGCACCGCTGCCCAGGTCATTGATAGCACCGCCTTTGGCATTTTCACCATGACAGCCGGAGCAACCATTTTCATCAAAGCGAATAAACCCTTCTTTTGTGGCTTTGCCCTGTGCAGCGGCAAGAACAAAGTCTGCCATTTTGTTGATTTCGGCATCATCCAGCATGCCTTCATGCGCAGGCATGGAGCCCTCGCGGCCATCGGTGATGGTTTCAACGATAGTGTCGAAATCACCGCCATAGAGCCAGTCATCATCAGCCAGATTGGGAAACAGTCCCGGTGCACCTTCACCACCGGATCCATGACAAGCAGCGCAGTTATCACCAAAAATTGCTTTGGCGGATGATTCGGCAAAATTACGCATGGCTGGGTCTGCCATCAGTGTCTGCCCATCCATCTCGGCTACTTTTTTCAGATAAGGTGCTTTAATCGCATCATTTTCGGCCACGGCCTCTTTGAATTCTTTGATTTGTGTCCAACCCAAGATTCCTTTGGTGGATTCATGCACTAACGGAATCGAAGGATAAAGAACGA
>CAYZJL010000212.1:0-3553 GCA_964478615.1 uncultured Zetaproteobacteria bacterium | reverse complement strand
TTACAGCCCACGCCAAAACTACGCCGTGTGATTGCCGCTATTCCATGTTGGCCGGCATTGCTACAGGCCTGGTTACAGGGTTACTCGGAGTTGGCGGTGGCTTTTTGATTGTGCCGTTGTTGTTGATGCTAGGCGTAGCTAACTATCAGTCTGCTGTTGCCCATTCTCTGCTGTTAATTATCTCCAGTTCATTGGTGGCAGCGCTCAGATATGCTGAAAATCTGGATATCGCATGGCAATCAACCATGTTGATAGTGCTGCTGGCTGCTATGGGCACATGGGTAGGCAGTCTGATTGCGGACAGGTATTCATCCATGCGCTTGCAAAAAGCATTCAGTTTAATGCTTACACTCATGGCAGGATGGATTCTGTTCAGAACATTTATCGATTGAAACTTGATAGGCCAAGAATTGAAACTATATTTCATAGAGATAACATAGAGGGGCATATATGATTCGATTTCTGCGCATTTATATACCGTTTGCCATTATTTTGATGGCCACCTGCTACTCCTATTACCTGCTGGTAAGCCGGGAGGTGATCGGGCATGCGCAAATGGAAGATGCCTCGCTAGCCAGACTGGAGCAGCAGCTTCTGGCCGATGAATTTCGCGGCTTTGCGTCCGATCTGTTGTTATTTGCCAATATGCAGGAGTGGAAAAAAGCATTCGACACTTCCGGCAAGACTGCGTTGAATGATCTTGCTGGTGAATTTAAAACATTGCTGGCAACAACAAAACGCTATGAGAAAATTCGCCTGATTGATCTGCAAGGCAAGGAGTTACTGCGGGTTCATTTTTATCAGGAGCGGGTGAGAATAGTTCCTGACAGCGCATTGCAGCATAAAAGCCATCGTTATTATATCGCAGCATCCGAATCACTGCAAAAGAATCAGATATATATTTCACCGATGGGTCTGAACTGGGAGCATGGCAAATTGGAGCAGCCGCTCGAACCCGCCATGCGTCTGATCACGCCGGTTTTTGATGTGCGAGGGAAGAAACGCGGTCTGCTAGTGCTTAATGTGTTGGTCGAACCCATGATGCAACGCTTTATGGACAAGCATTCGAATTTTCCGCTGCGCAGCCTGCTGGTGAACAGGCATGGAAAATGGCTACATGATGGGGAGATGGCAGAGAACTGGGATTTTTTGCTGCCTGGTCACCCCCGCAAACAATTCAGCGCTAAATTTCCCGAGGCGTGGCGGATGATTGGTCAGCAGGATCATGGCCACTTTGTTTCGCAACAAGGCATGTTTACCTTTACTACCTTGCATCCGTTACAGTCTGCTTATCAGTCATTGCCGAATAGCTTAAATCATCAGGATGCTAACGGTTTGCTGAATAAGCAGCCGGTCTGGAAAATTATTGAACACAGGAGTAATGCCGATCTTGATGCCTTAACCGCATCACTTCAGCAGCGCATTGCCGGATATACGCTGCTTTTTTTACTACTGCTGGCGATGCTGGTGTGGCGCATCGCAGCCAATGCAGGGAAGAGAGAAAATGCTGAACAGCAACTACGTGATAGCGAGTCAAAATTCAGACAGCTGGTGGATGATTTGCCAGATGGGTTGGTTGTAATTATTGATGCAAAGGTGGTCTATGCCAATAGAGCAGCCACTGCGATTTTTTGCAAAAACAGCAGCCAATCGCTGGTAGGAAAAGCTGTAATTGATTTTGTGCATATGGAATCACGGCAAATGGTTATTCAGCGATTACAATCGGTCATGCATGACCAATTGGCTGAAGAGGCGGAAGAGCATCTCCTTTCGATTGAAGGAGAAGATATTTTTGCACTGGTGACCTCCATGCCAATCTGGTTTAAAGGCACGCAGGCCGTCCAGACTGTGATTCGGGATATTACTGAACAACGCAAAGCAGAAGGCGCATTGCGCTTTTCGCAACAGCGCCATGAATTGTATGTCGCTCAAACCCATCTGGCTGTGATTGAATGGGATAACGACTTTAGCGTAGTCGATTGGAATCACGGGGCAGAAATAATTTTCGGCTACTCTGCGGAGCAAGCCAAAGGCAAAACTGCCAGTGAATTGCTTTTGACTTCGGATCAACAGCCACTTGTGGATGAAATTTGGCAGCAATTGTTGGCCAACAAGGGCGGACTGCACAGCATTAATGAGAATATCACCAGTGATGGTCATATCATCACATGCGAATGGCACAACACACCGCTGATTCGGAAAGATGGAACGGTTGTTGGTGTCACCTCGCTTTGCCGGGATATTTCAGAGCAGCGCAAAGCGGAAGAGGCGTTGCAGAAAAAGAACATGGAATACAAAAATCTCTACACCATGCTTCGCCTGTTGAGTGACAACATGCCCGACATGATCTGGGCGAAAGATCTGAATCAGCGCTATATCTTCGCCAATCAGGCCTTGTGCGATAATCTGCTTCATGCCGAGAGCACCGAAGAACCGATCGGTAAAGAAGATATGTTTTTTGCGCAGCGTGAACGCGATTCGCATCCGGATGATCCTGAATGGCACACATTTGGCGAGATTTGTCGGGATTCGGATGCGATTACGCTGCAGTCGGGCAAATCGGAACAGTTCGATGAGTTCGGCAATGTGCGCGGAAAATTTCTGTTTCTCGATGTGCATAAGGCCCCCATGTATGATGCTGAGGGCAATGCGATCGGGGTGGTCGGCTCAGCCAGGGATGTAACTGAGTTGAAGGCAGCTGAGGCGAAGCTGCGAATATTATCGCACTCGGTTGAGTATGCAGGCGAAGCCATTTTGATTACGGATACCGATGCCGTGATCGAATATGTAAATCCGGCTTTTAGCAGGATTACAGGCTATGACGCCGAAGAGGTGCTTGGCCAAACCCCGGCGGTATTAAATAGTGGCCGGCAGGACGATGCATTTTATCAGCGATTCTGGCAAAAAATAACATCCGGTGAAACATGGCACGGCTCGTTAGTGGACCAACGCAAGGATGGGAGCCTTTATCCGGCTTTGATGTCGGTAGCGCCGATATTTGATGCTGACGGAAGCATCACCCACTATGTATCCATCCAGCAGGATATGTCCGAACATGATGAGCTGGAAGCGAAGTTCCGTCAGGCCCAGAAAATGGAAGCGCTCGGTACGCTGGTTGGCGGCATTGCGCATGATTTCAATAATGTGCTGGCCGGTATGCTGGGTAATCTCTTTCTGGTCAAGAAACGCACAGCATCCGATGCTGATGTGCAAAAGAAACTGTATCGTATTGAAGAAGCAGGTCGACGCGCTGCTGACATGATCAGGCAACTGCTTGCCTTCGCCCGCAAGGAAGAGAGCGAACTGACGGTGATGCCGGTACAACCATTCATTAAGGAGATCCTGAAACTGGCACGTTCATCGATTCCTGAAAATATCGCTTTGCAGTATGATCTTGGTGAGCAGGACTATCGTATTCGTGCTGATGGTTCACAAATGCAGCAAATTATGTTGAACCTGCTGGTGAATGCTTCGCATGCACTTGAAGGCAGGGATGCTCCCGCCATCACAGTGAGCATGCATCGCTATGAACCGGATGATGATTTCCTGTTTG
>CAYZJL010000211.1:0-3558 GCA_964478615.1 uncultured Zetaproteobacteria bacterium | reverse complement strand
CATCCCGGCCTCTACTGACCATCTCCAGTACTGTTTCACGTTTAACCTTTTGCAGATCTGCGCCGGTCATGCCGGTGGTGAAATTGAGCAAATCATCGCGTACCAACGAGCCATCATTGGGCAAGTCAAAATAGGCATCAATGAAGTGATTGCGCGCCTCTCGATCCAGCATCGGCACTTCCACCTTCAAATCAATACGACCGGAACGCACTAGCGCCGGGTCGATTTTATCTGGCAGGTTGGTCGCTGCGATAATGAACACCGGGGCGGCAAGGCTGGTATCAAAGCCATCAATTTCAATCAGCAGTTGATTGATCAGGACATCAAAGCCGCCATGTCCCCGTCGCCCAACTGCATCGATTTCATCAATAAATAGAATACTCGGCGCATATTTGCGCGCGCGCTTAAAAATCGTTTTGACGAATGCAAGATCCAGCAACTCGGAACCTGTTGTGGATATGAAGGGCAGATCCGCTTCATGCGCCAGCGCTTTGGCCAGCATCGTCTTACCCGTGCCCGGCTCGCCCCACAGCAGAAGCCCCTTGGGAACACCCACACCCAAGTCTCTGATGCTGGCGGGTTTCTTCAACAGCTTGACGATTTCCAGCATTCTGTCTTTGACGACACGGTGACCGGCAATATCCTTAAAGCTGACATCAGGGATTTCCGCACGTACCGCACCAGCGCCCCGAAAATCATGCGCGTGGGGTACGCGCTGTAGTTCAATATCACCGATTTCCAGCATCAGCTGATCGCCATGCAGCAAGGCATTGACGGTGAGGTGTAGAGTCTGGTTTTTTCTAAACAACTGACTGATAGGATCATGCCCACCAAAATCGGCAAGAATATGTTCAAAGCGAGCCTGCTCGCCTGTGGCGAAAGCAATGCAGAGTTTCGACCATCTTACATCCGGCTGATCCCGCACATAGTCCATCAATGGATCGACCAGTCGACCGACAAGATCGTTGGCCGCAGTTAAAGCAGTCACTTCCGGAGAGAAACTCAGCACCAGTGCCTTGGCCACCAACTCAGGCGATTCACAGATGAATTCACATTCCAGCGATGTCTCAAGCTTCTGCATCACCTGTTCAATACTGTTCCTGGCACAGAGGCCTATTGCATCCAGTTCCATTTTTCGAAACAAAACGGTTGACCCGCTGGCCAGCCCGCCAAGGAATGTCGAAGAAATCGTATTCCTGACACCATCACCGACATCTCCCCCACTCACCATGCTCAACTCATTGAGAATAATGGATTCAATTTGATCTCGATTGGATTCCGCAAGTTTCTGAAAGCCAGGAGAATCATAGGCATCTTCGCCTGCATTTGTTGTGAAAATAAGAATAGCTTCACTAAATGAAACTTCAGCCTCTGCAATCGGCTTCGAATAATTATACTCACCATCAGATTTCTTATGGAAAAAACCGTGCTGATCCACCAATGTACCGGTGGTAAACAATGGCTCAACAATGGAACGGACATTGGGATGGGCTTTGTCAAAATTCTCAAAAACCACCACCGAACGCGGGTTTTGGCGAACAAAATCAGTAACCTTGCCCGGAGATGCGTTTGAATAGCCTTTCGTCAGACCGTTTATTTCAAAGCCCTGATTCTGACTGGTCATCGTTTCCATCTGGACTGTGATACTCTTGCAATCATGCCCGATGGCTTTATCCAACGCGTTCGCTAACAGTGTTTTACCCGATGCACTGGGGCCAACAAACAGGAATATTGCCGCCGGAGTCTGCTCATTGATGCGGTAAGCCTGCTTTGCCAGCCCATCACATACCGCTTCAATGGCATCCGGCTGCCCCATCACACAATCACCCAACTGTATTTTAATACTGGCGATATCAGTCATGAGTGAGCGCGCCGTCTGTTTGTTTTCCTTCTGTTGGCTTTCCGCTTCTGTGTTTTCAACCGTTTTATCTTTTTGTTCCAAAGCCTTCGTCGCATCTGCTTCGTTTTCACGCTCAGATGACTGCGCCTCAACTCGCTTCATTGCTTCGGCTTCAAATGCCTTCCGCACCTTCGACTCTTCAGATAAGGTATGCTCAAACAACCCCGCCTTGGCAAGACAACGAAGCGCTTCTAAACCTGCTTGGTCTACATTCATACCAAGTTTTTTGAACCTATCGATACCCGACTGAACAGCAGAGGACTTTAACGGTGCCAGATTAGATTCAGGATACAGGATCAAAGCGGTCAGAAACACCTTAAGATCGCCATGTGCAGCATTAATAAAATCGCCCAATGGAGGCTTAAATGGAATCACATCCAGCCCTTTTACTTTTTCCCAATCATTGACCAAGTCAACTCTGTCCATGGCGAGTTTATCCGGAGAGACGGCTAGAATTTTCGCCAACACCGTTCTACTTTCCGCCAAAGCCTTGGCGGCATTGCCGACATCTTCAAAACTAATCTCAGCTTCCTGATGATCAAAAGCAATCGATTTTGCTGCGTAAAGTAGCGACTTAAGCGCCTTTGAAATAGCCATTTCCCCTCCCTGGGGTCACTTAAAAAACAATACGGGCGCATGATTTTCCATGCCTGTGAAAAACCCATACGGATTCGAGATAAAAGAAAAGGGTAGCTATAAGTAGCTACCCTAAACGTAAGACTTAGATTCCTTCCGGAACACTCTCATCTGATTCACCAGCTTCTTCACGCAATTTAGCTATCATTTCTTCCAACGCTGCTATTGTCGCACTCTTTTTATCGGCCGCAGAAGTATCTTCACCGGTTTCCATCACATGCTTAATACGCTCATGATAATGATCCATCATCTGCACCAAACCTTTTACCACACGCAAAAACTGGCGCTTGGTCAGTTTTGCATCTTCAAGTGGCAATTCGATACAAGCGCGGATCTCTCCATCTTTTGGATCATACTCCCACTGAAGCATTTTTGATTCCCACTGAATAGCCAACAGTGTTTCCAACACTTTTTCCTTATGTTCGCCATTTGCATATTTATAGCGCTGTGGTTCATAGAAGTGGATAAACTCGCCATTCTCATCCAATCGAATAAATACCACTTCCGGCTTATCATCATCTGGCCCACTGGCAAAGCGCAGTGCAAGACCATCTTTTCCCTTTTCTCTCAAATCGGTAAAACCAAGCTCTTCTTCATTCAAAAAACCAATAATTTCATCGTATGTTGTTGCCATGTGTTCTCCCCATAATGTAATCGCGTAAGATTATTTCCCAAACAACACTCTAAGCAAGAACAGTGCCTGATCGACCAGCCGACCGTTCCGCTAAGTGTTCTATATTGCCCCCCTACTTTCGCTCCTGTTTTGCTTGATCTTCGAGCAGATCCTCAACCGCAGGAATAATCTATTTTCCTTCATCACAAGGTAAGTGTAAAAAATAAACACCATGCGCATCACAGCTATCCCGATGCGAGGCATCATCATCCACCAGAATAGTCGCGCCATACAATGACGCAGCCTTACCCTTGAAATAGATATCTATGATGTCGCCACACAAGTCCGCATCCGGGCTTAATACGATATGAGCGAGCTTGAAATCATGCGACATTCCTCTGAGCAGGAG
>CAYZJL010000210.1:0-3570 GCA_964478615.1 uncultured Zetaproteobacteria bacterium | reverse complement strand
ATTGACCGCAACGGCCACTGAAATTAGAAATATTAACTTTGCGGTATTTCAAAAAACTACTGATGCTTTTGAATTTGAGCCGATTGTGCTTGGGAAATTCAGTGATTTTATTACTGTTATGGAAGGCTCTCAGATTCTACTGCTTTCTCATACCAGAAATTCAATTACTGAAGATGTGATCAACCTGCAGCAGGATGTGTTGCGTGAGTCTTCGGAAGGTCTGAACGATATTGGTATCTCTTGTAGCTTGACCTTTTTGGAAACCAGTGAAGATGATGATTTGTCGTTTGAGCTCGGTGGCCTGTGTAAAATCCTTGATTCCCTGAATGAAAATATCACGGCTATTATTCCGATGGCCAGCCTGCCTGATACCGATCAGGGTATTGAAGCGTGGGTTGAACTGTATGAAGATGAAGAAAGCGGTACTGCGTTTTATGCCAATGTAAGTACTAGCGATTAACTTCTAATCTCATTTATCAAACCCCCGCTGCTTGCAGCGGGGGTTTTTTTGTAACGTATTTAGCTAAAAAAGAGTATGGTTTCAGCATGATATCATA
This sequence comes from uncultured Zetaproteobacteria bacterium, assembly GCA_964478615.1. GTDB lineage: Bacteria > Pseudomonadota > Zetaproteobacteria > Mariprofundales > Mariprofundaceae > Mariprofundus. Next base: position 3,013 of record CAYZJL010000210.1, on the reverse strand, counting down.
AACAGTTCAGGTTTTGTTTGAATGGTTTTGGCATGATTCATGAAATATGTATATGTAAAAACATGAGGGTATATGCACTTAAAGCATCAATTGCAGTTGATTCAAGCAGGTGTGCTGACTGAGGCTCAGTTGAGTAAAGCTGAAGCATTGGCCAAAAGTGATAAGAAAACTGTTCTAACGGTATTGCTTGAAATGAACGATGTGGATGATGATGCTCTTTTGAGCACATTATCAAAAGCCTTTAAAGTCCATTATGTGGATCTGCGTAATTGCAAAGTCGATGATGCACTGTTGCAAATGTGTTCAGATAAATTATGCCGAGATTATGATTTTGTACCGCTCAAACAAAATGAAACCGATATCATTATTGCAACAGCTAATCCCTTAGATATTAATATGCTTGATGCGCTGGCCTTTAAATTGGGCAAACGTATCGTAACACGATTTGCCCGCCCCGACTTGATCCAGGCTAAAGTTCGAGAACTTTATCAGGATTCTGATACGGCATTTGATGCGGTTGTTGATGATTTTGAAGATGATCATGCCTTAACGCAGGAAATGTCTGTCACGCAGGAGACATCAAGTCTGGACGAGCTTAAACGCGGGGCAGAAGATTCGCCGATCATCAAGCTGGTGAATGGTGTAATCATTCAGGCTATGAAGATTGGTTCATCCGATATCCATGTGGAACCGGGCGAAAAGCAAAGTATTGTACGTCTGCGCGTAGATGGTCGTTTGCGACCAATGATTCGTTTCCCTTCCAAAGTCCACCCGCTGGTAACATCCAGAATAAAAATCATGTCCAAATTAGATATCTCCAATTCCCGAACCCCGCAAGATGGTCGTGCTCGCGTTAAATTATGGGGTAAGAGTTATGATATGCGCATCTCAACCTTGCCTGCGCTGCATGGTGAGAAAGTTGTCATACGTATTCTTGATAAAGGCGGTTTGGCCCTCAGTCTTGATGTGCTCTGTTTTGAAGAGACTGCTTACAAACATATCCGTGAATGTATTAATCAGCCAACAGGGGCCATTTTGGTTACCGGGCCTACCGGCAGTGGTAAAACCACGACCTTATACTCATTCCTGCATCATATTAAAAATGAGGAGATGAATCTGATTACCATTGAAGACCCTGTAGAGTTTCAAATTGATGGTATTAATCAGGTGTTGGTGAATCCAAAAGCTGGTATGACCTTTGCCACCGCACTACGCTCTATTTTGCGGCAAGATCCCGATGTGGTCATGGTTGGTGAGATTCGTGATGAAGAGACTGCTGAAATTGCTTTGCATGCTGCGCAAACAGGGCATTTGGTGCTTTCGACCCTGCATACCAACGATGCTCCTTCAACAATTGCCAGGTTGATCGATATGGGCATTGAACCGTCGATGCTGGCTTCATCACTGAACCTGATTGTGGCTCAACGTCTGGTACGCCGTTTGTGTCCCAAGTGTCGTAAGGAAGCGGTTCCTGATTCTGGTTTGGTAAAACGACTGAGTATTCCAGAAGGTGTTCTGTTCTATGACAAGGTAGGATGCAAGCAGTGTATGAATATCGGTTATAAAGGTCGTTTGGGTATCCATGAGGTACTGTATGTAAATGAGCGGATGCGCAAGCTTATTGGGCGTGGTGCAACGGAGCTTGAGCTTATGCAAGCTGCCAGAGAAGATCATATGTTGACGCTGTTTGAAGATGGTCTGTCCAAAGCGTTGTCTGGTCAGACTAGCTTGCAGGAAGTAATTAGAGCAGCGACTGTGCCGGAAGGTTATAAGCTTAGCGAACATATGAGTGATGATCAGCAGATCATGAGTTTCGGTGAACTGCAGCGGCGGCGCGATAAAGTCCATGCGCAAAATACCATTGCAATGGAGCAGAAAACGATTCTCGTTGTAGATGATTCCAGTAGTGTTCGCAATCTGGTTGAATTTGTTCTGGATGCCGATGGTTATAAGATTTTGCAGGCTGAAGATGGTCAGCAGGCTTGGGATATGCTTCAACGTATGAAGCCCAGTCTGGTTTTGACTGATTTTGAAATGCCAAACATGACCGGTCTTGAACTGCTCAGGCGTATGCGTGAGCAGGAACGTTTCAATGATGTGCCAATTATCATGTTAACTGCGCGCAAAAATGAAGATGATGAGGTAAGCGGTTTCACTGCCGGTGCAGACGATTATATTGGCAAACCAGTTGAACCTTTAAAGCTACAGGCGCGCGTGAAAAAGACACTGAACTTGTATGAACATATTATTGCCAGAAGCAGAGGAGTGCACTGATGGCGAACTCAAAACGCACTGTGATGCGCGGTGCTGAAACAGAGCAACATGAACAGATCGATTTGCTCCTTGTAAGCATCGGTGGAAAACAGCTGCTTGTCCGCTCATTAGAGATTAAGGAAGTATTGCGTCCCAAACCATTAACCCCGGTACCGATGGGGCCGGAACACTTGATTGGTTTAGCCAATATTCATGGGCAGATTGTATGTATCATTGACGCAGGAGGTGTGACTTCTTTGCCGCCTTGCCACAGAGACGTTACTGCACGTACGCGCTTCTTACTTTTGCGCCACGCGGTGATGCATGTTGGCATATGGGTGGATGAGGTATCTAAAATTCAACAGGTTGATCATAGTCTGCTTGCCAACTCAGCCAATAATGGCGAAAGTATCAGTCGTATAGAGCTTGAGGGGAGTGTATATGCGTTGCTGAATTGTAACGCGCTATTGCATTGAGTGCATTGAGCTCTGAATGACGCACTTAACACGCATGATGTTTAAAAAGCAGGGGGGGGGGAAATGAACGCAAATTCTGAAACTAATTCGGGCAATCAGGTGTCGCTTAAACAATTGGCTAATCGCAACTTCATGTTGTCATTGCTTCTTTTTATTGTACTGATCGGTATTGTTTTTTTTGCATCAGTTCGGGACAACACAACCACGGGAGCGTTGTTAGGCGTTTATGATGAACAATTTCGCGTTGGCCAGTTCAAAGGTGCTATTGCTGATGTGATGGTACC
>CAYZJL010000209.1:0-3577 GCA_964478615.1 uncultured Zetaproteobacteria bacterium | reverse complement strand
CCGGAGTCGAGCATAATCTCGACGCTTATAATCTGCAAGGCATAGCCTGCTCAATCATCACCTCTTCTTTTTACCCTTCTTCAACCAGGCATCATGCTCAGCCACCAAGGCCTGCAAATCACGGGAGCCGGTAGTGACCTCGCTGTACTCTTCTTTGCCCACTCCGATCACATTGATTGGCTTGGCGATAAACGTCTGAATCTCATGCAGCAACTCTTTCTCTTCACTGCTGCAAAATGAGACTGCCTCGCCTCTGTTTTCACCACGCCCCGTACGCCCAATACGATGCACATAATTTTCCACCTTTTCAGGCAGATCATAATTGATCACATATTCAACATCCGGCACATCAATACCACGTGCACTCACATCGGTTGCCACCAGCACACGTGCTGCATCTCCTGCACGGAAAGAGCGCATCACTTCAGAACGTTCCGATTGATCCTTGTCACCGTGAATACTCATCGCCTCAACACCAACACGCGCCATCGCTTTGACCACACGTTCAGCGCGCACTTTGGTACGCACAAACACAATCACCTTGCCTTCGGGATGATCTTGCAAAAAACGTTCTAGGAAAAAGCGCTTATCATCCATCTCCACATACATGACAAAATGCGTAATATTTTTTGAAACCCTATCCTGTGGTGACACCTGAATACGAATCGCCGCACTCTTGACCTGTGAATAAGCCAGTTTCTTGATCTCATCATTGATTGTAGCTGAGAAAAATAGCGTTTGATGGCGCCGCTTGAGCATTTTTTTGATATATTTTATATCTTCAATAAAACCGAGATCCAGCATATGATCCGCTTCATCCAGCACCAGTGTTGAAACACCCTCAAGATGAATCTCCTGCTGATTGATCAGATCAAACATACGCCCCGGCGTGGCAATCAGCACATCAATACCATCCTGCAATTTAGCAATCTGACGATCCTGTTCCACCCCGCCATGCAGGGTAAATACCTTCACACGTGTATGTTTGGCAATGCTTTTGAACACCTCACCAATCTGTACCGCCAACTCACGTGTTGGCACCATGACAATACATTTGATGCCATAAGAACGCTTACTGCTTTTAAAACGATGGATCTTATCAATTACAGGAATAGCAAAAGCAGCAGTTTTACCCGTACCTGTCTGCGCGATTGCCAACACATCCTCACCATCAAGAATCGATGGAATGGATTTATACTGAATGTCAGTCGGCCTTTTAAAGCCCAGTTTGGCCAGGTTCTTTTTAATATCTGCAGAAATATAATATTGATCAAATTTCATTACTTACTCTCACGATTTACTCTCTTTCCAGATCTCAGGAGTGATTTCAAGCGCCTGATCGCCATCGGTCAACCACAGTGTACCATCCTGAATCGTACACTGCAGACGCATCGCTCGCGCTGCCATGCGGCCAAGCCCTGTTACACTCGCACTATCCAGGCTGACCACGCTGAGGTTATCAAAACGTGCCAGTTTGTTGCGCTGTTGCTCCCACCAAACAGTATTGCTGCGATGCTGGTACAGATAGATCAGCACCTGTTTGGATCGTCCACACGCTTTGCGAATACGCTTTTCATCCGGTTGACCAAGATCAATCCAGAGCTCAATTTCATCACTCAGGCTTTTCTGCCAGATATCAGGTTCATCATCACTGCTTAAACCTTTGGTAAACTGCAACGGTGCACTGGCGTTCAATATGAAAGCGAGCAATCGAACCATCAAACGCTCATTATTTTCAGATGGATGACGTGCCAGAACCAGATGGTGATCCTGATAATAATTTCTATCCATATCAGTGATCTGCAGTTCAGCTTTATAAATAGTTGCCTTGATTGCCATAAATACGACTAATCCTTAACAAAATGAAGAAATTGGCTAACCCGACCGGCTTTGTTGCCGCGTTGCTCAAACTTGGTTTCAGGACGGTCTGCATCGCGCTCAATATAACCACCGATACCCGCCACATTCGTCAACCCCGGCGTAAGATCAAGAATATCGCGCATCCAATCAGCCAAATCGGCTTTATCCGATGCCAGTTTAATAAAGCCACCCGGCTTCAGGCGACTAAGCAGTAGTTCGGCAAAATCCTTTTGAATAATGCGACGTTTATGATGCCGGGCTTTGGGCCATGGATCGGGATGATTGATAAACACGCCATCAAGCTGTGCTTCTGCCACCTGATGCGTCAATACAAACTGAGCAGGCAACTGGGTAATCCTACAGCGCTCAATCAGGCCAGCATCATCAAGGCGACTCACCGCTTTTGCCACACCAGGTAGATAAATCTCAACACCGATCAGCAACCAGTCTGGGTGTGTCTGCGCCAAGTGTACTAAAAAATCACCATTACCAAAACCAATTTCCATCACAACAGGAGCGCCGTCAGGCAGATTGGCATCAGCCAATGTTTTGTCTTTTGGCAGGCCTATTTTGGGCAACCATTTGAGCATACGGGCTTCCTGACCCGTGGTCACAAAACCATTCTTACGCCCATGGGTGCGCATTTCCTGCTGACAAAATTGATCTCTGAATTCTCGGCTTAATCGCATAGCCCACATAGTACGGCTTCAATCGACTTATCCAACACCTTTTAACCTCCTCAGCTTCTTTTCATCACAAATGAATGCATCCCAACACTTTTTCATTCACCATCATCAGAGTTAAGCAAACATGATAAAAACAACGACACAATGGTTAAAATTTACTATTCTGCATCCCGCATGCGTCAAAGGAGTCAATATGTCTTGGAAAAGTGTAGGAGTCGGTGCTGGAGTAGGCGCCTTGTTTGGTGGCCCTGTTGGTGCCTTGATCGGTGCCGGAATCGGTTCGTGGTTCTCATCGAGCAAGGAGAGATACGTTCGACAAGCCGAAACCGAACAGCTGTTCGTATTCACAGCCCTGTTCGGCATGCTGGCCAAAATAGCCAAGGCTGATGGTGTCGTCTGTCCGCAAGAGGCCAAGGCCATCAAAGCATTCATGCATCAGATCGGCCTTGATAAGCGAAACAGAGATATCGCCGCTGCCATTTTCGCTAAAGCCAAAGATGATCACTACTCTATTCATGATTATGCCGCCCAGTATGCTGAGGCTTTTGATGATAACAAAGATATGCGCTTGATCGCTTATCGTATTCTGTTTGAGGTAGCTGCCAGTGATGGTGAACTGCATCCGGAAGAAGATAAAATACTGCAAGAGATCGTTGCATCACTGGCTCTGGATGCATCAATGTATAAACTGTTTTTCAATGAATTCTTCGGCCAGACACACGCACTTAACGAACACTATGAACTGCTGGATTGCACACATGAATCGACTGATGCAGAAATCAAACGCGCCTACCGCAGCAAATGCATAGAATATCATCCCGACAAAATCATGTCGAAAGGGCTGCCGGATAGTTTTGTGACGTTCGCCGATGAACAGATGAAAATGATCACCTGCGCCTACGATCAAATAAAAAAGGCCAGACCCAGCCTGACCTAATCCGGTCACTGTAATTCTGAAGGGTGATATTGAAGAAACTTCTTAAATGAGCGGATACTTTTGGCTAATAGGAATCATCTCATATTTTATAATC
>CAYZJL010000208.1:0-3602 GCA_964478615.1 uncultured Zetaproteobacteria bacterium | reverse complement strand
TTGAACACCTTCAAATCCAATTCCTTGATCGGACGAAAATGTTTGATGTTGGCCGTTGTCAGCGGCAGGTGATGCTCCACTGCTGTTGCCGCAATAATGGCATCACCAGCGCGCACGGCATGGGATAAAGCATACTCTTCAACATAGACGGATGCGCGATGGCCGATGTTTTCGGTGAAAGGTAAAACTGTGAAACTAAAATCTTTAAGAAATTGCTGAATAATGCGGTGCTGTTGTTTGTTCTTCGCGCATTGTAGTAGTTCCATATAGGTCTGCGTGGAGATGTAGCGTTGTCCGGCAGCTTCGACGAGCGCAGCGGCTTTGAAATTGCCTCGTTGCACAAAAATAAGAACATCCGTATCAAATAGCATCGAATCAGTAGCGGCCGTCACGCAACCCGTCGATGACGCTTTCGACAGCATCGCCTTCCTCATTCATGGCGAAAAAGGCGTGGTTGCGGACAGTTGATACAGAGGCCTGCTTAATGGGCAAGATCATGGCTTTTTCCTTACCATGATACAGGATAGTCACAGGTTCATTGCGCCCGACTGCACGCATAATATCTTTCATATTTCGGCGTAAATCAACAGCATTTGTTTTCATGGATCACCTCAATACGTACACTATCAGTATGCATTTTAAGCCATTCACCCCGGCTGTGCAAGTTTTACCCCTGAGTTTCCTGCCACAATGTTGGATCAAGCTGCTCCCACACCAGGATTGAACGACCACCCGCTGAAGCAGGTGGAATCAAGGCCCGGCGGACTAACCGCCGGCTGAAGGTGTGGCGTCTGAAGACGGCGGCTTTTACCGCGAGGCACAAGCGCACTTCGTGCGGGCTGAAGCCTGCCTGTGGGGCAGTAAATGAAACCAGGGTTATGTGCGAATCTGTTTTGGTATGGGCAAAGAGAGACCTGTCGAGTTGCGCATGAGTAGATGTTTGATCGCTCCGGCATTACCCACCAGACGCATGCCCAAACCACGTGCTTCTTTCAGGCCCGGAATATTGCTGGTGAACACCCGGTGCAGACCCTCCATAGAACCCATCACCGAAAGCACATCAGGCATACGCTGTTTCATATAACGATCCAGGACCGCCAGCTCGCCCCAATCTTCATCAAAGCGTTTAGCATCTGCAATCTCCTGTGCCAGCACCATCGCATCTCTCAAACCTAAATTCACACCCAGCCCCGCCAGAGGATGGATACAGTGCGCAGCATCGCCAACCAGTGCCACACGTTCTCGCACCATATGTTTGGCCAACTGTCCTTTTAGCGGGAATGCAGCTCTGTCACCGGCTTCTGTAATCCGCCCCAACACCGGGCCAAAGGTAAGGTTCAACGCATCCAGGAACTCATCATCGGACATGGCCAACAGACGATCTGCTTCACTGTTTTCTGCACTCCAGACGATGGAGCAGACATTATCACTCAACGGCAACACAGCTAACGGGCCGGTCGGCAAAAAACGCTGGAAAGCAATGCCGCGATGCGGATGTTCTGTCCGCACATTCACCACCACACCCTTCTGCTCGTAATCACGCTGCCAGACGCCGATACCAGCCTGTTCGCGCACCCATGAACGACCACCATCAGCCCCAACAATCAACGGCGTGGTGATGATGCATCCATCGGCCAATGTAAGCTTGGCCGGGTTCTTCGAACAATCTTCTTGCCGCCAGTCTCCCGGCTGCCAATCAATCGCTGTGATTTCAGCCGGTGAATAGAACTCCACATCATCACTATCAAGCAGTGTTTTGTGCATGGCGCGTTGGGTGCAGGAGTTTTCAATCAGATAACCCAACGCATATTCATCAATCTCGGATGCATCAAAACGAATACCGCCCTGCTCCTGATTATCCCAGATCTTCATACTGCGCATCGGCCCTGCATCACCCTTGAGATGATCCCACACCCCCAAACCTTCAAGAATGCGTACATTGCCCATCACAATGGCTGACACACGGCAATCTCTACCCAATGAAAGGCGTACTGGCGGCTCACCACGTTCAATGATCACAATACGCAAACCGGTATACCTTAGCGCGCAGGCCAGCGCTAAACCAACCATGCCTCCACCAACAATCACTACATCAGCATGATCACGCATGGTTTACCTCCGGGCGTTTGAACTTTTTGAATTGGGCCATACCCGATGCCTGCTGCAACAATAGATCAGATAGCGCAGGCACACTGGAGAGATGCTCCAGCCCCGTTCCGCGTAACCATTTCACGCCAGGCACACGACTGCCAAAGATATGTGACATCGACTCGGTAAATCCGGCCACGGCCATCACATCGGCACGCCGCTTTTCTGCATAGGCCTGCATCAGGATCGATTGGCCTGGATCAACTGCGTCACCACCCTGTTGCTCTTTGGCTCGCGAGAACACTTCAATCAGTGTCTGCACATCGCGAAAGCCCAGATTCATGCCCTGCCCTGCTACCGGATGGATAGTGTGGGCAGCATTGCCAAGCAGAGCCAGCCGGGGCTGGGCAAAGGATTTGGCTATGGTCAATTCAAGTGGAAAGCTGGCACGCTTCGATATGGCGGTAACCGCACCAAGCTTCGACATGGTAGATTCACCGGCAGCCTTCTGAAGAGCATAAATAAAGGTCGCATCATCCATGGACAACAGCTGGACTGCTTCAGCCGGTGTAGCAGCCCAGACAATAGAGAAGCGACCATCAGCCAGAGGTAAAAAGGCTAGCGGACCAGATGAACGAAAACATTCATGCGCTGTGTTCTGGTGCCCCAACGCTGTTGAAACCGAGGCCACCAAGCCAAAACGATTATAATCCCAGCCAAACAGATCAATACCTGCCATGGAACGAACCTGGCTATAGGTGCCATCAGCACCCACCATGAGAGCCGATGAGATAGTTGATGACTCATCACCACGGCGCATTTGAATGGAGACCTGCTCCTGGCCCACTTCAAAAGCTTCAATACATGCCGGTGTAATCAATTCGACAGATGATGCCTGCAAGGCCCGATACATCGGTTCGAGCAGATGTCCCATCTCCACCACATAACCCAAGGCATGTTTATCAGCAGCATCGGTTCGGAGATCAGCCGAAAGATCGGGTTGGAGATCACTGGCATGTAAATCGAAACGTCCACGATTACCAGGTTCTGTCACTACGATATGACGGATATCACCCAAACCGAACGCTTCAATCTCTTTCCACAGACCCAATGTTTCCAGATAACAACGTGAACCATCATTCAAGGCCACGACCCGCTCCGGGTTACTTGATGCAAAATCAGGCCTGCGCAACTCAACCACAGCCACGCTATAGTTGAGTCGATCCAGCTCCAATGCCAACACAGCACCAATGGCACCACCGCCAACGATGACAACGTCAAAATCTATATTGTTTGCAAGCGCCATGATCCCTCTTTCCCCTACCTGAAGTAAGCTCATATCCTTGCCTGTTTATACCGGATTGCAAGGCAGAGTATGGGAGTCGCAAACAGCAGAGGAACACAGCCTACTCAGGGCAGTCGCATTAAAACCCTTGCATCATTTCTGTTGTGAAATAGTTAAACATCCATACAAATCAACATTTTAACTAACTATTTGGTATGTTATAATAATG
>CAYZJL010000207.1:0-3628 GCA_964478615.1 uncultured Zetaproteobacteria bacterium | reverse complement strand
GGGGCGCAGCCCCTTTGCCAGATGTCTCTTGCGCGAAGCTGCAAGGGACTACTCAATAACGATTCTGTTTGACCTTCAATAAGCCCTAAATTTGACAAGCCATCTATACAGCCTGAAACTTTGCCTTATGAATGCACAGGCACTGCTTACGCAGTTATACGATACCCCCGAAACAGATATTCTTGAACAAATCACTAACTTGAAAGCCGAACTCGGTGATCAGGTGCTTATTCTAGGGCACCACTATCAGCGTGAGGAAGTATTCAACTTTGCTGATGTGAGTGGTGATTCACTCAAACTATCACAACAGGCTGCCGATACTACTGCCCCCTACATCATTTTCTGCGGTGTACATTTTATGGCTGAAACGGCTGATGTTCTAACATCCGACGAACAAACCGTGATTCTTCCCGATTTGGCAGCGGGCTGTTCGATGGCTGATATGGCTGATGATGAGCAGGTGAAACGCTGTTGGGCCGAGCTCTCCGAAGTGATTAATCCCGAATTACGCGTTACACCGGTCACCTACATCAATTCAACCGCTTCGCTCAAATCCTTCTGTGGTGAACATGGCGGTGTCGTCTGCACTTCGGGCAATGCACGCAAGGTACTGGCGTGGAGCTGGAACAACCGTGAAAAGATTCTATTTTTTCCCGATCAATACCTGGGTGAAAATACCGCTGTAGGCATGGGCATCCCTGATGAAGATATGATTGTCTGGGACCCCTTCCAGCCGCTCGGTGGCAACAGCCCCGAAGCGATTGAAAAAGCCCGTCTTATTCTGTGGAAAGGTTTTTGTTCTGTGCATCAATTCTTTAAACCGGAACATGTACAGACCATGCGCGATAATCATGTCGGCATTGAGGTACTCGCACATCCGGAATGTTCACGTGCAGTCTGTGAAGTATCCGACTTCATCGGTTCGACCGAGATGATTATCAAACATGTGACTGATGCACCTGCTGGCAGTACATTTGCCATTGCGACCGAATTGAATCTGGTCAATCGCCTGCGCATTCAGTTTCCTGATAAACCGATCTGGTTTCTCTCACCGATGATCTGCATGTGTTCCACCATGTTCCGCACCGACCCGCAACACCTGCTTGTTGCACTAATCTCGGTACGTGAATCCCTTGAGAACAAACAGAAGGTCAGCAACCAGATCATCGTACCGCATAATCAACAACGCTGGGCCAAATTATCGTTAGAAAGGATGTTAAATCTTGCATAAAACTGTCTATTCACTCGCGACATTCGCCATCGCACTGCTGATGATCATCAGTCCGGCCCATGCTGCGGAACATAGTCTGAAAAAGATTCAACAACAGGTCGATAACTTCAAACAGAGTGAGCTCTATATATTCGCTCCGCAAACCATTGATCGTGCCAATGCGTATATTGGCGCTGCGATGCTGGCAAGAGATCAGCGAAAAGCTGAAGATAGCCAAAGAGCGATAGATCAAGCAGTCACCAAACTCGCCGAAGCCAAGCAGACCGCAACATCGTTCAAAAAACGTTTCAATGCGCTCATTCTGTTGCGCGCAGATGCTGAAGCGATCATACAAATAGTCACCTCGCCCGGCCAATCTGCTGGTTACATCTCACCAACTCAAATGCTCAAACCTGCCCAGGATGTCTTTCATCAAACCATCAGCAGCCATGAACAGGGACAACTGAATCAAACCCAACTCCAAGCCGATAAAGCGCAGCAACTCTTCAGGCAGATTATCTCCGATACCATACCGCGACTGACGGAATTAACAGCCTCTGTTGTTGGTAAAGCTGCCAATAGCGGTGCCAAACAATATGCACCTAAAACGTATCAGGCGGCAAAAAAGAAACTGGCTGAACTGCGCAACTTTAGCGATGGTTTAAGTCGAACAATGCCATCACACCCTGAACATGGACTCTACCTGGCCCGTGAAGCCAAACATATGGCTGAACAGGTAAAACTATGGCGCAGAAAATCAGGCAGCCATGAACAACTCGTGCTTGCTCAGCGCACCTTGAAGCTGCAATTGGCCAATGCACTCAATATCAGCTCTGCCAGCGATCCAATGCTTACCGAGATCGAAGGGAAAGATCTCCTGGCTGCTCTGCAGGATGCTAAACAGGCTTTGGCTGATGAACGTCTCGCACACCAACAAACTATTGCCATGCTGAAAAAACAGGCGGCTGAAGAGCTTCAACGCCAGTTAAGTAATCAAACAGAAACATTAATGCAGGCTCAGCAACAACGCATGGCTACCATCAAGGATGCGTACAGGGCCAAGCTTGAAAAAGGGCGCGCACAGCTGGAAAAAGAGACATTCGAAACAAAAAGACAAACAAAGTTACACAAACTATTCAAGAAGGGTGAAGTGAAGATCCTGCTTAACCTTGATGGTTCACTATTAATCAGACTCTCCGGTCTGAAGTTTGCTCCAGGTAAAAGTAAAGTCGATGCAAAATATTTTGATATGCTGGAACGCCTTAACCAGGCCATGAACCTCTATCAGGATCGCTCCTTTAACATTGAGGGACACACCGACAACCTTGGAGATATAAAACCGAATCAGCAGCTATCACTGAAAAGGGCTGAAGCTGTGCGTGACTTTTTGGTTTCTTCAGGAGCTGACAGCTCTCGATTGAAAGCTCTCGGATACGGTGAGGTCCGCCCCATTGCCAGCAATGACTTTCCACAGGGTCGCACCATGAATCGACGCATTGACGTTGTGATCCAAGCGGGGAAATAACAAATCACTTCATGAATAACTCTATAGATTTTAGCTCTTTGCCGAATCATATGACCACAACCGTATGAATGTACTACCGCAAATCATCCGACGAATGAATGCACTGCAGCAACTGGAACAAATGTAATAATTTCACTCTCTTCAAAACAAACAGAGAAACGTTTCACCTTATCAATTTATCATTTACCAAGAAGAGACTAATCTGATTTCACATGATTTAACTGAACACGCAACTTTTCCAAAGCCTGTTGTGTCTCATGCAACTCATCGAGCAACTGATCTTTTGAAACAGGTGTTCGCATCTCTTTCAAGCGCTCCTGTTTGGCCTCATCAAGATTGTTGATCACCACCGCAATAAACAGGTTAATGATGACAAACGTACCCATGATCACAAACGATACAAAATAGATCCAACTCAGAGGGTGCATGGCCATGGCGGTGTACATCAAGTCGGTCCAATCTTCTAACGTCACAATGCGAAACAGTGTTAACAGCGAAATACCAAGATTACCCCAATGTTCAGGGTCATGGGCATGAAACAGTTGTTGGCCGGCCACGGCATAGATATAGAAAATCACACTCATCAGAAGCATGACATTGGCCATGCTCGGAATCGAACGCATCAACGTAGCCACAATCAGGCGCAGCTCTGGAATTGCAGAAATCAAACGCAAGACCCGCAACAGACGTGCTAACCGTGCCAACATGGCCAATTCACCGGTGCTTGGAATCAGAGCCAATAAAATAATTGTAAAGTCGAAAATATTCCAACCTTCACGGAAATAATCGCCAATCTTTGGAGAAACGGCATAGATTTTCAAAGCAGCTTCAATGATAAAGATCGCCAGCACTAGGCGATTACCCCACTCAATCCAGTGACCATATTGATCCAG
>CAYZJL010000206.1:0-3632 GCA_964478615.1 uncultured Zetaproteobacteria bacterium | reverse complement strand
TGGGAGGATGAACATCATGTTGAAAGTTGGGATTTTGATGGTTACATTAGTGTTTACATCAGGTTGCACTGCTATTTTTGGAGAAGATGAAGAAGTGCTTAAGGCTCAACAGCAGGCTGAGCAAGCAAAACAGCAAAAGCAGCATCGCATGCAAGCTGAACTGGAGCGGCTCAGGGCTGAAGTGAGAGCTAAAAAAATGGAACTTGAACGTATTAAATAAGATTGAATTGCTTTGAGGGTGGGGTTTATGTATAGAATTACTGGCTTGTTGGTGTTGTTTTTATGCGTGGGTTGCATGAAAATTATTGGAGAGGCACCGGAGAATGGTGTCGAACCGGTACAAGGACAGCAGGGCTCTGAACGGTATAATGATGAAGAAGATCTGCGTAAGAAGCTCATTGCCTTGCGTAAGCAGGATAAAGCAGAGCAGGAAGCACGTATTGAACAAGCTGCTTCCGCCCAGCAAATAGCTGCGGCTGAAAAAACCAAGACTGTTGAAAAAAATGCAGCTGCTGAATCGGTGCATCCCATTGTTTCTAATGTGCAGGCTGAACCTTCAGCGAACCTGGTGCCTGTAAATATAGCATCCACTCAGGTTTCAAAAACTGAAGCTACTGAATCCAAACCGGAGACAGAGCTCCTTCGCGAGCAGCTGTGGATCAGAGTGCCGTTTAAAACGGGCTTTACTTCAGTAGATAAAAAATTGCTGAAACCACTTACTGATATTGCCGGAAAATATCTGGCTGAACCGCGTGAGCAGACACTGGTTGTACGTGGCTTTTGTGATGCAGAGCCGATTGGCGGTTATGAAGGGAAGAAGCATAAGTCCAGACATGGTTATAATACCCTGCTTGCTTTGAGTCAGTCACGTGCCAGAGCGGTTGCTGATGTGTTGATTAAAGCCGGTATTAAAGCCGAAGTGATTCAGGTTGAAGGTTATGGTGACTCGCACTTCATCGCGGATAACAAAACAGAGGAAGGGCGTGATAGAAATAGACGTGTGGATGTGTTCCTGATCGGGAAATAATCACACGAATTAGCATTTTAAACGCCTGCCTTCCTCCACCTGTACCATCGATCAGAGCAAAGGAGTTGCTTGTGGTATGTGGCAAGAGCATATCCTTTTGGGGGGCACTTGCTGTGCGTGGCGATATGCCCCAACTACTGCTTGCGGTGGAGGCTATGTTGTCTGTTTGGCCAGTTCCTGTTCAATGTGCTCAATGCGAACTGGAGCCGGTGGATGTGAATCATGCCAGCTGGAATATAGCGGGTCGGGAGTCAGGGTGCTGGCATTATCTTCATACATTTTTACCAGTGCTGTAACCAGCGATTCACCGCTACTGTGGGAGACGGCGAAGGCATCTGCTTCAAATTCATCTTTGCGTGATGAGTAGCTCATGATTGGTCCAAGCGCAAAAGTGAACGCTGGCAATACCAGCATAAACAGGATCAGTGCAGCCTGATTGGATGCTTCTGTGATACCAAGGCCAGTATAAAACCAGTTTTGCTGCATCACCCAGCCAAGCAGGGCAAAGCCTGCCAATGAAGAGAGAATCATAACGGCCAGCCGTTTTTTTACATGACCATGGTGAAAATGACCCAGTTCATGCGCTAGTACAGCTTCTGTTTCCACAGGGTCAAGCTGAGTTAGCAAGGTATCAAAGAAGACAATGCGCTTGGCATTACCCAGGCCTGTGAAGTAGGCGTTGCCATGCCTTGAACGGCGTGATCCATCCATGATATATAGCCCCTTGCTCCTGAAGCCACAGCGCTTCAATAAAGCTTCGATACGTTGTTTCATTTCGCCATCTTCCAGAGGGGTGAATGTGTTGAACAGAGGGGCGATAAAGGTGGGGAAGGCCCACATCATCAGTAACATGAATGCAGTCCATACGCCCCAGGCATAGAGCCACCAGACTTCGCCCGCACCATGCATCAGGCTCAGAATTACCCAGCCCATGGGGGCGGCGATGACTATCATTAAAGTGAGTTGTTTTACCATGTCTGCGAGATACAGGCGCATTGTTATTTTATTAAAACCATACCGCGCTTCGATACCAAACGTGCTATAGAGTTCTAAAGGTAAATCAAACAGATGACTGATGAGGAAAAAGAGTAGGAGAAATGCAACACCACTCCATATCTCTGACAACTCCAGAGATTGGGAAATTTCATCAAGCAGGTTCAGGCCACCACCGACCGTCCATGCGAACAATAAAAACAGGGCAACCACTTGTGCAATATTGCCTGGTTTGAGTTTGGCTATGGTGTAATCAGCTGCTTTTTGATGCGCAGACAGGGAGATGGTTTCAGCAAAACGCTCCGGCACTTCGTTTCGATGTGTTGAAACATGTGCCTTTTGTCGGCTTGATAAATAGAGGCTAATGGCTGTAGCCAGTGATGCGAACAGAAGTACTGTCCATGTCCATGGCGTCATAGTGAAAGCTGTCATGATTGTGTACCGTCCTGGTGATGAAGTGTGATGATATTAAGGTGCGTGCTGCTGTGTAATGTCAGGGTAAAATAGTTTAGTATGATGGTTAGTCATCATTGTTTTCGATGCGGGCCAGACCCTGTTGCAGGGTGATGGCGGATTGTAAAACAGGTAACATTAATGTGGCTACTTTACCGCCACCCATGCTCGATTTTAATTCGACCAGTGGTTCCAGTCCCAAATCTTCGAGCAGATCCCTGTGGCCTGCATCGTTGGAGACATGGCTGGCCAATAGCCAGCCGGCAATGCGTACATCCCACGCAATGGCAGCTAAAGCTGCCGTTGCAGAAGCAAGACCATCGAGTAGAACAGGTACGCCCTTTTGTGCAGCAGCGCGATAAAAGCCAGCCATAGCAGCCATTTCCAAGCCGCCCAACTCTCTGAGAATATCATGTGAAGGGGTGCCTTGAGCGCGTTCCAAAGCCTGTTCTACCGCCATCAATTCGTGCCCATAGGTGTCGGGGTTGATAACTGAGGTGGTGCTTAGTGCTTCTTCCGGAGCCAGACCGAGTAGCTCGGAAATCAATGCGGCAATAGCGATGCGATCACCTGAGCTGATAGAGCTGCTAATGAGCAGGTTGGCACCCTGATCAATGGCGCGGTTGGCCATCTCTTCACCGATGCCAACTATTTCCCAATAGTCCATTTGTGTCATGGCTGATTCAGCCGTGATGTCCGGTGTGCCGGAGGAGCGGACTTTAGCGTGTTCTACCATATCGTTATCAGCCAGACTTCCAGCCACTCCGACATCGACGATATGTAGATCGCATTGCGCCTGCTTGCAAAGATTGGCAATGACAGATTCTGTTGAGGCTGCCTGGCGCACCAGTTCCAGTGTTGATATTGCTCCGTTACATCCGTTAGATACGGCAACGCCATGATCGGCTGCAAACAGAACGACTGCGGCTTGAATCGATTCCGGTATCTCTCTGTTTTGACGTTTGGAGAACCAGATGGCCAAATTTTCAAGCTGGGATATGCAGCTTGAAGCTTGTATCAATGTGCTGTGGTGATCCTGTTCGGGGTGGATGTATGGGATAGCCACTACTGATTCACCGGGGATAAAATGGCGCACAGAATGTAAACAGTGTGAAGGCTGTCGGTTTCGAAATCGTGATTGGATGGCATTGCGTGGATC
>CAYZJL010000205.1:2607-3667 GCA_964478615.1 uncultured Zetaproteobacteria bacterium | reverse complement strand
GAACAAAGAGCGTTTGGCAGAAATTGTTGAGCAGGAATGTGGTGTGCGGTTTAGTCCTGATGCGATGTTTGATGTGCAGGTGAAACGTATTCATGAATACAAACGCCAGCTGCTGAATGTGTTGCATGTGATCCACTTGTATGATCGCATCAAACGTGGCGACACAGCCAACTGGACCAACCGCTGCGTGTTGATCGGTGGTAAAGCTGCACCCGGTTATTATATGGCCAAGCAGATTATCAAGCTGGTCAGTAATGTGGCTGAAGTGGTCAATAATGATCTTGACGTGGGCGATAAGCTTAAGGTGGTGTTCTTCCCGAACTATCGTGTTTCTGCCATGGAAGTCATTGCTCCTGCGACTGATCTGTCTGAACAGATTTCAACTGCGGGTAAAGAAGCATCCGGTACCGGCAATATGAAGTTCATGATGAATGGTGCAATGACCATCGGTACACTCGATGGTGCCAATATTGAAATTCGTGAAGAGGTTGGCGAAGAGAACTTCTTCCTGTTTGGTCTGACTGCCGAAGAGGTGGAAGCGACACGCGGACACTATGATCCAAATGGTATTATTGCCTCAGATGAAGACTTCAAACGTGTCATGGATCTGTTGGAGTGTGGTCACTTCAGTCAATTTGAGCCTGGTCTGTTCTCATCCATCACGCATGCCATTCGTGGCAGTGGTGATCCATGGCTGGTTGCGGCTGATTTCCGTACCTATGTTGATGCCCAGCAGCGCGCTGCTGAAGCGTATCAGGATAAAGAAGGGTGGTTGCGTATGAGTATCTATAATACTGCTTACAGTGGTAAGTTCTCAACAGATAGAACGATGGAAGATTACAATCGCGATATCTGGAAGCTGGAGCCATTAAAGATCAACGCTGACTAATAGCTTAATTGTATTACTGAACCAATAGCGTGGAGTTTAGGCTCCGCGCTATTTTTTTGTTATAGTCTTTATGACGTTATCATTGCATCGTCATGCTCGCGTAGAGCACAAAGGACACAAGTCAGAGAACTCATTTAAACCAAGTGTAACGGTGCCTAACGGTGCCTGGCT
>CAYZJL010000205.1:0-2507 GCA_964478615.1 uncultured Zetaproteobacteria bacterium | reverse complement strand
CTAACGGTGCCTGGCTTTCATAATTTTTGTTCCCTGTTTTTCATGGCACCGTTATTCCTTCATTGATTACACATTGATTAAGGCATTTTGTTGACTGCGTATCGCTTGCGCCTCTTTCAACTGCGTTTCCAGTTCAGGGTGTTCAGCGGCCAATACAAGTACATCTTTTCTCATTAGGCGCAGCAGTGTCAACGGTTGTTTGGCAATGACCTTGGCTTTGCGTACCTGATCACCCAATAAGGCCATTTCACCGAAGAAGTCTCCTTCTCTGAGCTCGGCCAACATGTGTTCAAGCATATCTGCGCCTCTGTGTTGAATGTTTACGATGCCCTTGGAAATGATATACAATGCATCGCCCTTTTCACCTTGATTGATCACGATATCGCCGGCTAAAAAGGTAATCACTGTCGCTTGATTGCCCAAAGCCAGTTGAGCCTGTTCGGAGAGCCCGGAAAATAAAGGCACCATTTGAATCAACTCCTGACTGGATAAGGTTAGTGGTGCATCATGGATTGCAGGTATGTTCTCCTGCACCTTGGCAAGTTGCTGCAAAATGATGTCATAAGCCTTTTTGCCGGTTTCACCATGTTTGAAGTCATCATTCGCTTGCCAGAGAGCTCCGTCGAGAGCGATCTGCATGCTCATTCGCGTTTCAAATTGGGTGAAGAAGTCTGGGAAATTATCACGTATTCCCTGCAGCGAGGTGAGGAGTAACTGGCGTTTCTGCTGGTGTTCTGCGCTTACTATTGTTTTGTTTTTGTCAGTGATGTCTGATCGCGATGTTAACTCCACAATGGCCGCATCGATCATCAATAAACGTAAGATCAGGCGTTGCAATTGACCGGTCAAACGCAGGTTTTGATATTTGGATAACATTCCAGCCATGCGGTCATTTTCACGCAAGTGAGCCAGTACCTGTTGTTCGAACTTGAGAAAAGGATTGGTAGCCTGTGTTCCGTGACGTTCATTCTCATGCTCTGAACGTAATTCGTTTTTGAGATCCAGCAAGGTGTATTGCGGCACCATGCCTGCATCATGCAGGTGTTCGAGTTGTTGCAGTTGAGCGCGCAAAGCAATTTGACGCAGATGATGCAATTGCTGCTGTGTGTCGAGTGTTTTGGTGTTTAGTTGCATTGAATGATCAAGCAGGTTTTCTGTATGACGCAAGCAGGCGCGTGATGAGATATCTACGGTTATAACATCGTTCAAACTGGCGTGAGCATGAGCCTTGGCATGTGCCATGCCCTGATGCAATTCGGCCTGTTCATTTTCATTGAGTTTGTTGAGTCCCAGATAACTCATTAGCGGTTTGATTGTCGGTGCATTGATTAGCAATGTGAATACAACTACGCCCAGGGTCATATCCAATAAGAGTTGTTTGCCGGCGAGGTCTTCAGGCAGCGCAAGCACTATGGCAATAGCCAGGCCGCCTTTGAGACCACCCCACCACATGATATGCATATCGCCGCTGCGCACGCGGGGTAAATGAAAACGACGCAATGCGACAGGTAAAAACAGGTAAATGCCGGGCAGGCGCGATAACAAAACAACAGCGATGGCCAGTAGAATGTACATCAGATTATGATACAGACTTTGCAGGTCAATGGATAAGCCGACCAATAAAAACAGCAAGGCATTGCTGATGTAAGCAAAAAACTCCCAGCTTTCACGTAAATGTTCGCCGCTATGATGGGGGATACGGGTAATTCCATATACCCCGAGAGTCAATGAGGCTCCAACCACGGCCATGACTCCGGAAATATGTAAAAAATGTTCTGCTGCAATAAAGCTCACATAAGCAAGGATGATGGATAGAATGAGCACGCCGCTGGAGTTGTCGGATAGCAGATGCATCCATTCACAAAATACCAGTCCGATGATCAGGCCTAACAGTGCTCCGCCAAAGAACACATACAAAAACTGACCACCGGCAGCCAGCAATCCCGATGCCTCAAAGCTGCCTGCAACGATAATGCCCAATAAAATATGCACCAGTACAATGGCGGTTGCATCATTAAATAGCGATTCGCCTTCAACTAAAACAGTAAGACGTAAGGGTGCGCCCAGTTCTTTGAACAATGCAATGACTGCCACAGGATCGGTGGCTGAAATCAGCGCGCCAAACAATAAGGCTAAAGGCAGCGGCATATCCACAATCCAGTGCAAGGTAAATCCGACAATAAAAGTAGCGACCAAAAGACCGGGGACAGCCAGGAGTAGCACCGGCAGCAGGTCTTTGATCAACTGTCGAGCGTTGAGATTGTAGCCGGATTCAAAGATTAATGCCGGTAGAAAGACAAACATTACCAGTTCAGGAGTGAGCTGAAAGGATTGCAAGGTGTGCAATAGTGGCCACGCATGGGATGCCGTGCTGATGGCCATGCCGATGCCCACCAGTATGACGGTATAAGGAATGGGTAAGATGCGGGATAAAGGAATGGCGGCCATCGCAACCGCCAATAAGGCCATGAGAATCAGTATGGATTCGGATAAAGGCATAATAATTC
>CAYZJL010000204.1:534-3678 GCA_964478615.1 uncultured Zetaproteobacteria bacterium | reverse complement strand
GATTACCTCCTTCAAACAGAAACCGAGTATCCTTGCAGGAAAAGGAACGAATCATAAAGGAAATATAAGATGTTAGGCGTTTAATGTCAATCATTAAACGTGTTGTCGAAATCATAGGCAATAAAAAAACCGCCGGAGCATAAAGCTCAACGGCGGTTTTGTAGTAAATTCCTAGCATCGACCTACTCTCCCGTAGGAGCACGCAGGTACGATCCCTGTGGATAGATCGATTTAAACCATCAGCGCACCATTCTGCACGATTGCCGAATGGGACGTGCCGGAGGCACGCCTGAAAGGTGAGAGGCAGGAAGCCTCGAATCAAAGGAGCTTAGCTTCTGAGTTCGGTATGAGATCATGCATAGCTCACTTGGAATAATTCAACATTCAAGACCCGACCCCAAATCCCCCATGACGTTGTACTCTGGACTTTTCTACGGTTAGGGGAGAACTAAATGAGCAACTACCTGACACGCATGGCGCGATACAATCAATGGATGAACTGACGAGAATGCGCGAAACAAGGGCTGACCCTTGCTGTTTCATTGCTTAGTCTGGAATTACGAACTATGCTCAAACCGTGGCCGCATATTCATGGTTGGGAGAGGAGCTTGCAAGCAGAGGAAAAACAAGAACGACTTTATTTCGGAATGGACGATTATGTTCAAAGCATTAACCATGCTCTGAACGTGCATCTGTCCAGGGAACGGGCCGAAGAACCATTGACTATTGGTGTGTTTGGCGCATGGGGTAGTGGTAAGACGCGCGTACTCAAGGCCGTTGAATCCGAATTCGAACAAAGATTGAAAACTGAAGATTTCAGTCAAGGGCACACGCCGACCATTCCTGTCTGGTTTAATCCATGGCGTTTTGAAGCCGAAGAGCATCTGATTATTCCACTACTTAAAACCACAGAGCAAACACTGCGAAAACATGCAGAACTGCACACACCTATTTCAGATACCTTAAAAAGCAAAGTGGCAGGCATTGCCGATGCAGCCATTGCGCTGGGGGCTGGCATTAAAGGTAAATTTTCTGTTGGTGGCGTGGGTTTTGATTACGATATAGGTAAAATGCTGACTGAGAGTCAGAAACGGAAAAATAATCACAAACCAAAAAAGTTCTGGAGTTTTTTTGGAAAAAAACGGATTGAGGAAAGTTTGGAGACATCCAAAGACTATCAATCTATCTATTTTGATATTAACCGCCATCTGAGTCAGATCACGAAACCCGATCAGGCCGAGTCAGATCAAACCAAGTCCGAAAACATCAATCTGGTATATTTCATTGATGATCTTGATCGTTGCCTGCCGGATAAAGCCGTTCAGGTGCTGGAGTCGATCAAGCTCTTTCTCGATATCCCAGGCTGTGCATTTGTGCTCGGTATGGATGAGGAAGTCGTGGACCGAGGCATAGCGTATCGCTATCGCAAATATCTAAAACAAGATGGTGAGGATCGTTGCCCGATTACCGGCCATGAATATTTGGAAAAGATTATTCATCTACCCTTTCACTTACCCTCACTCAATGCCCAACAGGTTCACGCTTTCCTGTTGTCCCGTTATCCTGATTTGTTTGCTGAAAGGCTTTCTGATCCCAACATGGTTCAGAAAAAGTATTACACTCAGGAAGAGGAACAGGAACGAAAAAGCTATCAGGAACATAAGGCGGATTTACTGGATTTTTTTATCAATGCCGTACCCTATGCCCCACGAAAATTGATCAGAGCCTGCGAATTACTGAGTATGAATCTGGATGTTATTCAGCGACGTAGCTGGAAGCATGAACAACAAACCACCTTTGTACTAACGCTGGCCAGGCTTGTCCTTTTGCAACTCTTTGCTCCGGATTTATATCGTTTTGGCAAACAAAAAATGGTTACTTTTCTGAGCCGGATGGAGAAATGGGCGGAAGATGATGATTGGGGCAGTGAGGCGCATCTTGAAAGTAAGCTGGAGCAAGATGAAAAAAAATATCCATCCAATACTATTCTGGAACGCCAATTCAGGCCGCTGGTAAAAACATGGATTGCGGCTCGGAACAACCGTAGTGGCTTTGATCCTGACAAATTGATTGTTTCAAATGCGCCGCCTTGCGATACGAATATAAGTCGTTATTTCCTCCTGCTCGATAAAACAGCTTCTGACAAGGCAGGCGTAGCGGCCTCAATCAAGAGCACCTACGATATAAAATCAGAGTTGGCTGGCGATGCTGTCCAGGGTGAGGTTCAACCAGAGTCGCCGGAACCCTATGGTGAAGCATCCGCACCAGTATCACGCAGCCCTGTCAATATTACGCCGCCCGACTTGGATGCGCGCGGGGTGCCTGATGATCCGCAATTGTTTCTCGATTCTTTATTCAGCGGAGATGCCTTGCAGATGCAAGGGGGGCTTGAACAAGAAAAAGAACGTTTGCAAGGGCAAGCGCTTGCATCTGATTTTTTTCAGCAATTGCTTAAGCGTGCAGAAAATCAGCCGGACATTGTAGATGTAGGTTGGGTGCAGGCTTTGGAACCATATGTAAGCTACCGTCAGCTCGCGCAGCTTTACGAACACACCGGCTTGTTGGAACACTTGGCTGAGGAGGTGAATGAACATGCGTCCGAATAACGGCCATTCCAATCCGGGGCTTGAGCTAAGGCGTGCACTGGAATTACTCTGCCGCAAAGCAAACCCTCCCTGGTGGCCGTTTTCCCGTTCTGTATCAATTTCTGAATCCGCACGTGCAGCGTTATCAAGCCAACACATTCCTCTGTCAAATGTGTATTTACGAGGAATGATGCGTTCGGATATCAATGTGGCCACAGCTGTGGGTGGTGATCTATACAACAACACCTCTTCCGAAGAGACAATCATTCCTATCCTTCCACTACAGGGGCATGAGGGTTATGTTTTTTCTATCGCGCAGCTTGTTGATGGTCGCCTTGCCTCCAGTAGTTCTGATCAAACGATTCGTATTTGGGATATCGTCAAACAGATCTGTGTCGCCACACTGGAAGGGCATGAGAATGATATAAACACTATCACGCAGCTTTCCGATGGCCGCCTTGCCTCCGGTAGTTCTGATCAAACGATTCGCATTTGGGATATCGACAAACAGATCTGTGTCGCCACACTGGAAGGGCATGAGAATGATATAAACACTATC
>CAYZJL010000204.1:0-434 GCA_964478615.1 uncultured Zetaproteobacteria bacterium | reverse complement strand
ACGCAGCTTTCCGATGACCGCCTCGCCTCCGCTAGTGATGATAAGACGATTCGTATCTGGGATATCGACAAACAGGCCTGTATCGCCACGCTGGAAGGACATGAGGGTCCTATTCCTTCTATCATACAGCTTTCCGATGGCCGCCTTGCCTCCGGCAGTTCTGATAACACGATTCGTATATGGGATATCGGCAAACAGGCCTGTGTCGCCACGCTGAAAGGGCATGATAGTTGTGTTTTTTCTATCATGCAGCTTTCCGATGGCCGCCTTGCCTCCGGTAGTTATGATAAAACGATTCGTATCTGGGATATCGACAAACAGGCCTGTGTCGCCACGCTGGAAGGGCATGAGGGTTATGTTAGGTCTATCACGCAGCTTTCCGATGGCCGCCTTGCCTCCGGTAGTTGTGATAACACGATTCGTATCTGGGATAT
>CAYZJL010000203.1:0-3681 GCA_964478615.1 uncultured Zetaproteobacteria bacterium | reverse complement strand
GCACCTTATTGTTGGAGGCAAATGCATCACCATTGGAGCTGAATGTGCTGGGGACGTTCAGGATTTCGCTATAACCAAGCCCTTGCTGCATGCCATGGCTGACGCTGTGATTATTGTCTTTGGCTTCAACGACTGCGACAGGCACGCCCTGCTCCCAAGAAAGCACATAATCAGCGAATTTTTTCTTTTTCTTGTTGCGCGAAGAGATATTACCGCGCACTACAACAGGACCGGGGGTAAGCGTTACCTCACGGCGAATCTGTTTCATAGGATTCCAATCTGCATTTTTAATGGCAGGGGTGATAAACAGATCACAAATATCCGATTCACTGAGCGCTTTTTTCTCTTTGCTATCCATGCTGAATCATCTTTACCCTAAGAGTTAGCATATCACTAGCGTAACTCAGATGGCAGACTAAACGTCACATTTTCCTCACGCACAGAGAGCACTTCCGCGTGACCAAAGCCGTGTTCATTCAACCAGGTGATTACTCCTTGCACGAGCACTTCAGGGGCTGAGGCACCAGCAGTGATACCAATACGCATATCTGATGAAAACCAGTCCAGCTCAATATCTTCTGGCCCATCAATCAAATAGGCGTGTTTACCCGAGCGTTGCGCCACTTCACGCAGACGATTCGAATTGGATGAGTTTTTTGAACCGATAACCAGCACTACATCAGATTGTTCAGCCAATACTTTGACTGCTTCCTGACGATTGCTGGTGGCATAACAGATATCTTCACGCTTTGGCCCTTGCAGATTGGGAAATCGATCACGCAGTGCCGCAATCACATCAGCAGTATCATCCACACTCAGTGTGGTCTGGGTAACATAGGCAAGTTTAAGTGGATCATTCACTTCCAATGTTGCCACGTCTTGCGGCTCTGAAATCAGCAACACCGCACCCTCAGGAGCCTGCCCCATTGTACCTTCAACTTCAGGGTGACCTGCATGACCGATAAGAATTACCTGATCTCCATGTTGATAATGGCGTAACAGCTCAACATGCACTTTGGTAACAAGCGGGCAGGTTGCATCAATCACACGCAAGCCACGACTGTTGCCTGATTCGCGTACCGCTTTACTGACACCATGCGCAGAAAAGATCAGCAGAGCATCATCCGGCGCATCAGCAACCTCTTCAATAAACACAGCACCTTTAGCACGCAAGTTCTCAACAACGAAACGATTGTGTACAATCTCATGCCGTACATAAATCGGTGCCCCATACACATCGAGAGCACGCTCAACGATTTCAATAGCCCGATCCACACCGGCACAAAAACCGCGTGGTTCGGCCAGCAAAACTGGTTTGGAATGAAATGTAATTGTTTCTGTACTAAGTACGGATTCTTGCTGCATTCAATAGCCCCTTACGCTACGGTGTCGCGCTAAGAGTAACCAAAAACAACATGAGGTAACAGCAATGACAGATTACAGCATAAATCCCGGCGATGCGGCACCTGCAGATATCGAACTCAACACCTGGCCAGAAGGCACGCTAAAACTGACTGACCTGAACGGGCAATGGGTGATTGTCTATTTTTACCCTAAAGATAACACGTCCGGCTGCACCACTGAATCATGTGAATTCCGTGATGCTCTGCCTGTTTTCTCTGCTGCCAATGCCGCCATCATCGGTGTTAGCCGTGATTCAGTAAAATCGCATGCTGGTTTCACGGAGAAACAGAGCCTGAACTTCCCACTTATTTCCGATCCGGACGAGATCTTTTGCAAAGCTTTTGATGTCCTGCAACTGAAAAAGAATTACGGCAAAGAGTATATGGGTATTGAACGTTCCACCTTTATCATCAATCCAGAGGGCGACATCGCTTTTGCATGGCGCAAAGTACGTGTGAAAGATCATGTTGAAACCGTACTCAATACGCTTAAAGAGCTGCAGGCCTAATTATGCTCAATGGTAAGCGCATTTTAATCGGTATCGGTGGCGGCATTGCCGTCTACCGTGTTGCCGAGTTGGCACGTCTGCTTATCAAAGCAGGTGCCGAAGTGCGTTGTGTGATGACAACATCCGCCTGTGAATTTGTTACACCTCTAACCTTTGAAGCATTAACAGGTCAACAGGTACATCAAGATCTGTTTGATCTGACCAGCGAGCGAGCTATGGGTCATATTCAGTTAGCACGCTGGGCAGATGCAGTGATTATTGCTCCAGCCACGGCAAACCTGCTGGCACGTTTAGCGCATGGTTTTGCTGATGATCTGTTGTCTACCATCATGCTGGTCTGTGACAAACCGGTTCTGTTAGCGCCTGCCATGAATGCATCCATGTGGCATGCAGCCGCCACCCAACGCAATGTCGAACAGCTGAAAAAAAACAACATGCGCATTATCGGCCCTGAATCAGGCGCGTTGGCTTGTGGCGAACAGGGCGCAGGGCGCCTGGCCGAACCATCAACAATCATCACGGCATTAACCACACTGTTATGCGAGCAATCACTCAAAGGCCAACGCTGGGTGATCAATGCCGGCCCCACCCATGAGGCATGGGATGGCGTACGCATTCTGAGCAACCGGGCCAGTGGCAAGCTGGGAGTTTTGCTGGCCGAGCAGGCAAGTATGCGCGGTGCTGATGTCATACTGATTGCAGGCCCCGGCACACCCCCTACTCTCTTCAATATAAAACGCATTAATATCGAATCCGCCGAACAGATGTTGGAGGCCTGCACGCAGCATGCTGCAAATGCTGATATCTTTATTGGTACTGCTGCAATCAGTGACTTTCGTTTCACACACCAGCAAACTGAAAAACTTAAACGTAGCGACAGATCAGCCATGACCGTTGAGCTTACTGCTAATCCGGATATCATCGCGTCTGTTGCAGCGATGCAGAACAGGCCTGAAAAAGTCATCGCATTTGCGGCCGAAAGCAGCAACCATATTGCTTCTGCCAGAACCAAACTATTGAACAAGAACGTCGATGCTATTGTTGCCAATGACATCTCCAACATGGGCAGTGAACAAGCCAGCGGATGGTGGATCAGCAGCGATATAGAAAAGAGCATCCCGAGCAGTAGCAAGAGCGCCTTTGCACTGCACATCATCAAACATATTTCGGAGTTATCATGAATAATCAGTCACAAAGTCCCACAGTACATATTCAGGCACTGCCACATGGTGAAGGTATTGATCTGCCCTTTTATGCCACCACCCATGCAGCAGGCGCTGATCTGCGTGCTGCGATTGATGAAGATATCATGATTGAACCGGGCAAACATGTGTTGATTAAAACCGGTTTTGCCATGGCTCTACCGGATAATTTTGAAGCCCAGATTCGTCCCCGCTCAGGCCTTGCTCTGAAACATGGTATCACCGTACTCAATTCACCTGGCACTATCGATGCGGATTATCGTGGTGAAGTAGGCATTATTCTTATCAATCATGGTACAGAGCCTTTTACTGTACAGCGTGGTGACCGTATCGCGCAGATGGTGATCGCACCGTTTGTACAGGCTGATTTCATGGCTGTAGGCACACTCTCTGAAACCGAACGTGGTGAAGGTGGTTTTGGTTCATCGGGTAAACAATAAATCCACTCCTAATTCTGCAAAAAACTTCAATCACGAGTATAAAGTGACACCAGCTGTCATCTGATTATGCTAACCTCTTCTTCACAAAGAATTACTATCTGAAGGTGGCCATTCATGGGAGCAGGGA
>CAYZJL010000202.1:0-3695 GCA_964478615.1 uncultured Zetaproteobacteria bacterium | reverse complement strand
TATTTGATGCATTATCATGTAGATTTGGCACAAGATAGGTCAACAGAGCGATACCGGCGACCATGGCAAAGGCATAATTGCGCATCATACGTTTCCACACACCCGCGCCTGCTTTCTGACCAGATTGTCCTGCTTCAACGTCCTTGACTTCTGTTTTTTCCATTTCACTCATCCTTATCTGTTATTGCGCAACGTCCGGCACGAACAGTAACCAGCCTGATGCAAACACCAGGAATCGAAACACCACTACACCGATAAACTGTTTCTGGTGCTCTGCTCGATGGTGACGATGCTTCTCACCAACCGGATTTGCAAGCATCGAACGGCCTGCCATGACCTGCAACACATACAGGGCATACAACATCATCACCATCATCACATGACTCCAGATCAGGAAAGAAAATATCTCACCTTGGTCAATCAATCGATGCTTCCAGTCATGTGTCATATAGAGATAGACCGGAAAAAACAGATCAAACACCATCAGGGATATCATGGATGAAATGTGGAACGTGCGTTGTTTGCGCCAGTACCACGCTGCGGCCAACACCACAAAACTGATTAATACGAGTAATACACTTGTAGGCATGCGCAAACCCTACGCAAACTCAACATCATCCGTCACCCCTGAAAAGATAGTGGTATAGATTTACACCTAAAAAAAACCGCATCTGTATTGCGCAATATTGTTAAATCGTTACGCTTCGCACATGTCCAATGACCTGTCTGAAAACAACCCCGAAGAATCAATATACAAAAATTCACAAAAACCAAAGGAGCTACGCTACCTGGCTAAATTCCTTATCTTCTCGGTAGTCTCCTTTTTTGTCGGCACCGTGCATGGTGTACTGCAGGTTATTCCAGACGTTCGCGCCTGGTTAGATTCCATCGGCAGCCCCTATGGCGGCCCCGGCCATATGATTGACCCGCTGGCCCACGCCCATATCAATCTGGTTGGTGGCGTAACCATGCTTGGCATGGCCATCACCTATTATTTACTACCAAAAATCACCCACAGACCACTTTATTCTCGCAGCATGGCTGAGCACTCCTTCTGGTGGACAGCCTGTGGTGTATCCGCTTTTTACATTTCACTGATGATTTTCGGCATTTGGGAAGGTCAACTCTGGTTAACAGCTCCTGAAGAGATCCCTGCCATTCACCGTTTTTATGGACCGGTTATATCTGTTGCCGCTACAGGACTTGCTATTGGCTTCTGGGCCTACCTTGCCAATGTACTGCTATCCGTAAAAGGCCTCTACAAGAACACATAACATGAAACTTCGTTTAGAATGTGGTTGCCCATCTGAATATCCGGATTGGCGTAGCGGAGATATTGACCTAGGTGGCCAGCTTATCCACAGCATGAAGATCCCTATGTTCATGCATATGCCGATTGGCTATGAAGCCAATCTGGTCAGACAAAAAGCTGATATTGAACGTTTAGAATTAACTGAAAAATGGCCCGGTTTTAACCTGACCCGCACCGGCGCATTTCGTGGAAAAATGCTCTGCCCACTAGAGGAAGAGAACTCCCCTGCCCGCAATATTTCTGTTTTGCCAAACCCGTTTCATCTGCGTATTCACCTGCTACATGGCGATGTCACAGAGATCCGTAAAGAAGTACGTAAAATGCAGTCCGAACTACTTGATGAAGGTTTGATGCCTAAAGAGCTATATATGAGCTATCTCACCTGCCCGATGTGTGAAGATGCACGCGGCGGAAAACGCCTGCTTCTGATGCGTCGCTGGATCAAAAACCCCAAACTGCAAAAACGCCTGGATAAAAAGAAAAACTATTAAGCGCTTTCTGTTTGTGTTTGATACGGTTTTAAGAGCAATTCAAACGCTTCTGTCTCAAATACTTTTTTATCAACACGCAGGAATACTGCATTTTCTTTAGGTACAACTTTCGCTTCACTAACTCCGGTTAATGCAATCAGCTTGGTCTGTAGTTCATCAGCATCGGTACTGCTATCGACATGCGCCATCATGGAGGAACGCATGACCGGCATTCGCATGCCCATGGCCACCAACAGCCATAGAACCGAAATAGCTGCCGCGCCAAAGAACACACCCTGCACATCAAACAGACCGTAACACCAGCCACCCACGACACCACCTAGAAAGGCACCGAAGAACTGTGACGTGGAGTAGACACCCATGGCCGTACCTTTGGCATCAATAGGTGCCATACGCGAAATCAATGAGGGCAGTGTTGCTTCCAGCACATTGTAGGCCACAAAAAAGATAAACAAGGCAACGACCACCGCGAACATCGAATCATGTGAGAATCCAAGCAGCGCACATGCTATAGCAATCAAAGCGATGCACGTTAAAAACACCTGCTTCATTTTACCCTTCTTCTCTGCAACAATAATCATTGGCACCATAAGGATCAGAGCCACCACCAGAATAGGCAGGTACACCCAGGCATGACCTGAAACGGCAATGCCAAGATGATCACGCAGTACAAACGGCAAGCCGATAAATACCGCCATCATCACTGCATGCAAAATCATGATACCAATATCCAGACGCAACAGCTGTGGATTTTTTAGAATACGACCAAACTCATTGGGCAAGGACTGTACATCACGATGGGTATGGGTATCGGCAGGCAATGGATCGGGCACCATCCAAAACAACACACCAATCGCCAATATCGCCAGCACAGCGGTCAACCAAAAGATGCCATCTACGCCAATAGATGCGCCTAAAAATGGGCCCAACACCAATGCCAGCGTAAAGGACATACCAATGGTCATGCCTACTGTTGCCATCGCCTTGCTGCGCACTTCTTCGCGCGTAAGGTCAGCTAACAGAGCCATCATTGCGGCCGCAATGGCCCCTGCGCCCTGCAATGCCCGGCCAGCAATCACCCAGCCAATCGAATCTGCCATGGCCGCAACCACACTTCCCAGTGCAAAAATTAACAGACCAGCTGCAATCACAGGTTTTCGACCTATCCGATCAGACATCCAGCCAAAAGGAATCTGCAGCAGTGCCATGGTAAAACCATAAGCACCCAATGCCAGCCCCATCAGCGTTGGTGTAACACCGTCCAAGCCTTCGGAATACAAAGCAAACACCGGTAATATAAGAAACAGTCCCATCATGCGCAGGCCATAAATGCCAGCTAATGAAAATGTACCGCGCTTTTCAAATTCGTTCATGATGTTAACCCTAGAAAAATATTCATATTGCCAAGTATGCCCCTACAACATCAGGAACTCTAATTACCACAGTAATAAAATCATCAATTCAACATATAAGGGCATAAACGAACAGAATTTATACGCTTCGATCTCAGCATGAAAACGCAACAAACAATGAAAACCTGAAAGAGAAGCGTTACAAAATGACATGAACAGCCTTAAGGAAACAATTACGCGCCTTTAACTCACCAGACGTTCAAAAAAAACGCCACTCCACCCACTTCATGAATGTCTGCTGGCATTTCCAGCATTCGTACCTTTTACTAAACGAGAACAGGTGCATCCACCATACTCTATGGACTCTGAATACTTTTATACTACCACAAAAAGGACATTGAATAGCCATCATATCCCCCCGTCAGCCCATTCATATATATACAGAATGGGACATATTATCTCTTTGATTATAGCATAAATTTTTACTTATGTTTCAAAGAGATAGCAAAAGTGTATATTTATGATATGAGCGGCACCATG
>CAYZJL010000201.1:0-3770 GCA_964478615.1 uncultured Zetaproteobacteria bacterium | reverse complement strand
AGCACAATATCCACAGCGGCATCCACACTCTCATTTTCATGACTCGATTGTATGGCAATCGTTTAAAAAGGTGAATCTTAAAAAAAACCTGCTCAATGCATCCATTCAGGCATAAGCCGCAACTGCGACATTTCGATAGTGATTGTTCATTTTGAACAGCACTTTTTTGAACAGCACAACAATGGCTTGACTCTTTTAATTGCACTTTCGATACTCCCGTCATGCGTATCATGGCTCTGATGGCTTTTTTCGCCTTACAGCTTACTGTCTTTACATGTGGCTTTGATATTCACGTGCATGCGATGGAATCGGACGTAAGCCATATTGCTGAACACTCGGATGATTCAAACGGCCAGCATAATCCGGATTCTGCCCATCATGGTTGCCACCTGCATGCGTCACACACTTTTGCTACATCAACGAGCAAACAACATACGACAGCACCCTTAGCTTTTACTGAGAACTACCATGTATTAGCCGACCTGAATCTAAAAAATCTACCGTTCCGGATAGAACACCCTCCTAAAAACTTGCACAGCTAATTTTCCAAGCACACCAGAACTGCCTATTTCAGGCTTTCAAGAACATTATACTGGTATTGCATCTGGAAAATAAGCTTCCCCGTTCATTATCTATTTTATTTCACAGGGGGAAACTGTGCGCACACGATTTTTTATAACTGGAATGCTGTTATGCATCCACCCAATATATGCCCATGCCGATAGCTTGCAGGAGGCCATGGAGACAGCGGCCAACCAGCATCCCATACTGCAAATGGCCGAACAACAAGTGGCTATTGCCAAAGCAAACCTGACCGAACAAAGCGCTTATGCCTACAATCCGGAGCTTTCTCTGGAACCGCAACGCCGCCGCCTCAATGCAGGAGGCAGCGCCAATGATTATTATATCACGCTGTCTCAAGGTATCGAAACCGCTGGTAAACAAGGCTTTCGCGAGCAATCGGCTCAGGCAGCTTTAAAAGCCATGAATCAAAACAAAAACAACACCCGCCAACAGCTAATGATTGCAGCCGCACGAGCTTATGTGGCACTCGCAATGGCCGAACAGGCCTTTGATCTACGCGATCAGCAAAGTCGTATGTTAAAACGCGTCTATCATGCTGTGGCTCTGCAGCTCAAGCTGGGGCAATCGAGTCAGCTCGATGCCAATCTTGCACAATCGGCTTTTTCTTCAGCCTTGAATGCAACCACCGTAGCTCGGCAAACCTTAACCCAAAGCAAACAAGCTTATCTGATCGCCTTGGGAAACGTGAATACAGCGGCAATCAATCCAGTCAAACATACACTGCCTCCATTGCAAACAAACTGGCAACCGATTGGCGATGCATACAAGATTGCCCTGCAATCCCGTCCAGACATTTCAGCTCTGCGTTCAAAATTGGAGCAATCCAATGCGCAGGCGAATCTGGCCAGCGCGACTCGTATGCCTGATGTTACCATCAGTGCGATGACAGGCAGGGAAGCCGGTGAAAACCTGATCAAACTGGGTTTCACTATTCCAATCCCTGTATTCAACAGTCACAAAGGCGCTTACCACGCAGCATTGGCGGAGCAGGAACGGGTAAGCAGTGGCCTGGATTGGTCCACGCAGCAATTGCGTTATGCCGTGCAAAGTGCCATCGACAATCATAGCAACGCCATGCAGGCCTTAGCCGGCATCATCACATCCCACATGCAGCAAAGCGCCAAAGACACCATCAGCCTTGCCCAGAAAGCTTACGATGCCGGTGAATTGGATTTGGAGGAATTGGTTGTTCATATCCGCCAGGGCCTTGATGCCCGCATGACTGCACTGGAAATTATCCAACAGGGATGGTTATCCCGTATCCGACTGGCCGAAATGCTCGCTCACCCCGAATATATTCTCGAAGGAATCCAATCATGAAAACAATAACGATATATTTAACAGCTATGTTACTTTTCATCAGTGCGCCAGTCATTGCAAGCGAAAATGGGCATGATCATGAAGCACCCGGCCACGCAGGCGAGCATGGTGATCATGAAGAAGGTAGCCTGATCAAACTCAGCTCGGCTCAAATTAAACAGGCCGGCATCGTCACTGAAATACTGGCGATGCGTGCGGACATGCAAGCGGTCAGTGCGCCCGGCACTATTGCCTTCAATGCTTATTCTTTGGCTGATATTACGACATTGGTCGATGCTTTGGTGCATGCACGTCACGTGCGTTTGGGCGATCAGGTGAGCAAGGGGCAAAAATTAGTTACGCTGAACAGTACCGCGCTTGCACAGGCTGAAGCGAACTACCTCAAAGCCCGTGCCGAACATAATCGCAGCAAACAGGAATTCGCACGTTTGAAAAAACTGGCGCAGCAAAAGATTGTGTCCCAAGCCCGTTTGCAGCAGGCACAAAGCACCTATCAGGCCATGCATGCTAATTTAGCAGCCGCAAAAGCAAGTCTGTATTCCTATGGTTTAAATAAAGCTGATGTTTCCAGCTTATTGAAACAGGAAGCTTATGGTTTATTAACCCTGCGTGCACCACATGCTGGCACGGTTGTCGCCGATGATTTTCGCCTTGGTCAGCATTTGGCAGCGGGTACCCGCTTGATGCAAATCGTGGATGAATCGCACGTCTGGGTTGAAGTCCAAATACCGGAATCACTATTATCCGACATCCAGGTTGGGCAATCCGCATCGGTCAACCCAAAAGGCAGCAACGAACATTACCAGGGCACAGTCATCAACATCCATCATCAGCTTGATGCGGTCACACGCACTGCCGGTGTACGTCTGAATATTCTCAATAGCAATGACCGCTTGCATCCTGGCATGTTTGTCAGAGCAGAAATTGGCATCAGTTCAGGCACAGAAGCACTCTTGATCACCGCATATGCAGTCCAGCGTCAGGGCAGCGAATTGATTGTCTTTGTAGAAGCAGAGCCGGGGCATTTCGAACGCCGCGAAGTGGAAACCAGCAAAGCTAGCATGGGTATGGTAAGCATCCTCAAGGGTGTAAAACCGGGTGAACGTGTTGTAACACAGGGTGCATTTGTACTCGCTTCAGAACTGGCTAAAGCCGGTTTTGAAGTACACAACCATTGAGCTATCGATTATGTTACCGAAGTTGATTGATGCGGCGGTCAATAACCGCCTACTTATCCTCATGCTGCTAATTGGTTCCATGGCCTATGCCATGTTTGTGCTACCCAAACTGAATCTCGATGCTTTCCCCGATGTGACCAATGTACAGGTTCAAATCAATACCGAAGCGCAAGGACTGGCATCCGAAGAAGTCGAACAATTAATTACCTACCCGATTGAAGCAGTGATGTATTCGCTGCCCGATGTTGAAGAGGTACGCTCGATTTCCAAAACAGGGCTTTCGGTAATTACCGTCGTCTTTAACGAGGGAACCGATATTTATTTTGCCCGCCAACTGGTATTCCAGAAGCTACAGGATGCCCGTCAGACCGTGCCAGCCTGGGCAGGCACACCGAAAATCGGCCCCAACACCTCAGGCCTTGGTCAAGTCTTCCAATACATTATCAAATCCGATCCTGATGCAGATTTTGATGCACTGACCCTTCGAGCCTTAAACGATTGGGTAGTGAAGTTAATGCTGATGCCGGTAGAAGGAGTAACAGATATCCTCTCCTACGGTGGCGAGGTGCGCCAATATCAGGTGCAACTTAATGCCGAACGTCTGCTCTCCTACAACCTGCATGTCGCCGATGTGGTTACAGCCATTGAAGCAAACAATCGCAATGCAGGTGGCTGGTATCTGCCGCA
>CAYZJL010000200.1:0-3780 GCA_964478615.1 uncultured Zetaproteobacteria bacterium | reverse complement strand
GTGGATGATTTTTTAGCCGGATTGCGCAAGTAGGTAGCCATGCCGAAGCGCAAGCGGGTGTATCCAAAGTTCTTCGTTGCTCTGATACCGGCCTTGAGCCCGGCTCTGAGCAGCCTGTTCGGCCTGTTCGGCCTGCAATGCCGGCCAAGTGCGATCAGCTGACGGTATCGATGTCTGTTAAATCGGAACAGGTCATTGCTGATGCGGTTGAAAAAGCTGTTGAAGCAAGTGCTTCAGCAGTGAGTGCTCAAGAAGCGCGTTTGAGTGCGTCCGCTGATGATGAGGGGATATCTGCCTCGAAGGGATGGCGACATAAGCTCTCTGGTGGTCATAGTCGGCGTGCGTGGTTGTTGCTGGGTGAGCGGGTATTTTCACATCCGCGTTATGCGTTGTTGATTGTAGCCGCTTTGGGGCTGTGTGCGTTTGAACGCTATTTGTGGGTGATGATTCCTCTGGCTGTGTTTTTCACGCTGGAATGGGCGTTGCGTCTGTGGTTGCAAATTGAGAACGGAGCAAGGAATAAAACCGAGCTGGCCTTTCTGGCGCTGGATGGTATTGCTACGATCAGTCTGTTTATGGCGATGCTGATGCCTGCCAGCTTGTTGGCGCAAGGCCTGTATTTGCGTCTGGCGCGGCTGTTTCGTGGCATGTATTTGTTGCGTATGTTGCGCATTTTTCGTTTTTTAACGCATGATACATTTGTTTATTCGATGCCCTTTGCGATGCTGGTGTTGGCTTTGGCCGGTGTCGGTCTGGTATTGGAAAGTACGGGTATGTATGTTGGTATCGTGCTATTGCTGGAGGTGTGCTGTCGTGCTTTCTCGGTTCTTAACGTATTGCCGAAAGGTAAACGACTCAAGGCGGAATTAAGCTTTTTACCGCTTGATGCTTTTGCAGCTGTGGCAGTGATGGGATTGATTCCAGGCTTGTCGGTGCTTTGGGTGCTGGTTCGCCTGGCTCGTTTTCTAATGATGCTTAATCCTTTGGATAATGTCGGTATGGCTTTCACCAAGGTCGCCAGAATGCCCGCGGTGCGCAGTGAGTTTAGTATGCTTGCCGGCATGTTGGCGGCGTTATTATTTATCGGCTCGTTGTCGGTGATTTACCTCTATCCTGAAATGGATATCAATGACGATGGTGAAATCAATATGGCTGATTATGCGCCATTCCAGATTCTCTTGTTTGTGTTTAGAATTATTATGGATCCGGGTACTGCACCTGCAGTTGCCTTTTCCCCGTGGTTGGTAGGGTTGACTGTGTCTTTGGTGATTGCCGGGGTGTTTTTCTTTGCCTTGGTGGTTGGTCTTGGCGCGAATGTGATGCATTACTTGTTGCGTGAGTTGGCCAATAGCCCGTTATCGGCACGGGAACACCTGCTTTTTGTTGGTGGCAACGAACAGGCTGTGGCGATTTTAAAACAATTCGATCGACTATGTGGGCGTATGCGCCGTACCTTTGCTTCGGCATGGATTTTCTATGGTGAACCGCTGGCCAATGCGCGAACGGTGGGCTCGTGGATGACTGTGCGAGAGGTGGATGCTGGAGAGCGGGGTGTTAATGAGCGCTTTCAACTCAGTGGTATTCGGCAATTGTTCTTTTTTCATCGTGCTGGCGGTCAGGAGAAAGCTCAGGATGTGATTGATATGCATCACCTCAAGCGCGATGTGCAGGTCGAAGGAATGGTGCTGGCAGATGCCGCATTGCCTGCACGGCTGAATAGCATTTATCGTGATTCACTGGATATGCGGATACTCGATTCGGCTGCTGTAGCGGCGCGTATGTTGTATCAGATGCATCACTGCGCTTATATGCCGGAGCTGGGTATTCGCTTGTTGGATGTGGTGGCCGGTGAAACTGGACTGTTTTCGTTACGTTGGGATTTGAAGGTGCAACGCCATGGTGCTGCGGCGATGTTGAGCCGGACGGGTGCTGATGGAACGCAAGAAATCGAACTGGAGATTTGGTTGACGCAATGTTTTGAGCAGGGTGTCAATCTGTTGGCGGCAATGAATGACGATGGTGAGCCGGTGTTGTTTAGTGATCTGATGCGGTTGGAAGGTGAGCATTGTTTTACGGATGTCGTGGCCATTGGGCATTCGCCCAGCTTGTGGTCAGATCTGATGATGCGGGCGATGGATGATGATGCCGGCAGCTATGATAACAAGCAGTATCAGAATAAATTGAAAAGCTTTACCTGGCCGGAATCATGGGATTTGTCGATGATGTTTCTGGGCTGGCATCAGGGTTTGCCTGCGATGGTTGAGGAGATGGCTCTTAAACATCATAAATTGACTGTGCATGTGTTTAGTACCAGCGATGAGGAAGGTTTAACACGGGCGAACCGACAGTTGCAAGATGTGGTTGCGGCAGTAGGGGATGCATGCACGTTGCAGGCATCGGTACATGCCTGGGATGGTTTTGATACAGAATTGCTGGTGGCTCATTTGCGTGGTTGCAAGGTGATGATGTTTTATCCTGAAGGATCTACGGATGCCTGTCCCGGCGGTGAGGATTCGTTGTTGGAACTGTGGTATCATGAAGTGTCGCGCATGTTATGTGCGCGTAAGGCCAAGGCGAAATGGTGGACACCGCCGAAGCTGATGGTGTTGCCGAGACAGGGTGCGAATGTGGCTTCTTTTGTGCGGGCATCACAAGATTACCGGATACTGGAAACACATGTCGGGTCTCCGGATGCATTCCATGATGTATTTATGGCAAGGCACTTGCTCAATGAGGCATGTCGCCATGTTGATGCCGAGAGTAGCCGGCAGAATGATAAGGTGTTTCGTTTTGTTGATGCGATGTTGGGTGATACGGTGTTGCTGGAGAGTGTGGCATCGAGTCGATTGATTGATGCAGGACGGCATCAGTCGGGTGCAGGGGCGGCTGCGATAGTTTGGCGGGATGTCTATCGTGAGTCTTTGCGGCGGGGCTGGTTGTTGATGGGCTATTTGATGCCGCATCACGAGCATGATGGCTGGGGTGTGTTTGAATCATTGCATGGCTCATTTCCATCGGCTCAAAACGATCATATGCATGCGATACATATGCTTGGCGGTGTGCCGGTCGATGAAATGGATTTACCGTTAGAAAGTGAAGAGTTGTTGTTTTGTCGTCGTGGTGTGCTGACGCAGAAGGATGCGAAGCCGACGAAGGGCAAATCGAAAGCAGCTGAGATTGAGAAAAATGTTGTTCAGGAAGCGGTTCACAAGGTAGCTGAGAAAGGTGTTGTGCCTGTGGCGGCAGTAAAAGAAGTCGCTGAGATTGAGACCTCCCTCGTTGAGAAACCAGCAGATAAAATGATTGCAACAGCAGTGCTGGCTGGGCAGGTGATGGACGAAACGGTCTGGCCGGAGCAGGCCGATCAGCGTTTGCTTAAGGTGATGGAAGGACAGGTAGCGGGCTCGGTTGAAATGCTGGAGCAGAGTTCGGAAGATGCGTTGATGAAGTTGATGGAAATTCTGGATATGGGTGTTGGCGAGAATGTTGAGGCTTTGATTATGGCAGCGTTGACGGATTTGCAAAACATTGATCGGGTGAATCAGCGCTTGAACAATGTGCAGCATGTGATGCAGGACTGGGGACAGAGCTTGTCCGATGAGCCAGCTGCGATTGCTTGGGCTGGTACAATGGAAAGCCGCTTTGTCATGCAGGAGGAACGGTTGGTGTTGAACGATGTGTTGGCGGGGTCGCCGAATAGTCGTGCAGAAGAAATGGTAGAAGAAGTGGCAGAAGATGTGGCAGAAGATGTGGCAGAAGATGTGGCAGAAGATGTGGCAG
>CAYZJL010000199.1:0-3785 GCA_964478615.1 uncultured Zetaproteobacteria bacterium | reverse complement strand
AACCTGCGACCTACGGCTTGTAAGGCCGTTGCTCTCCCAGCTGAGCTAAGCGCCCTAATAAAAACAAGGGCTTCCATAGCCCTTGTTTAAAGAAAGTGGGGAAACCCACTCTCGGGATTTAT
Source organism: uncultured Zetaproteobacteria bacterium (assembly GCA_964478615.1). GTDB lineage: Bacteria > Pseudomonadota > Zetaproteobacteria > Mariprofundales > Mariprofundaceae > Mariprofundus. Next base: position 3,663 of record CAYZJL010000199.1, on the reverse strand, counting down.
TTAACTGCGTCTTTCAGAGCTTTACCAGCTTTAAACTTTGGAGCTTTGGAAGCTGCTACTTCGATCGCTTCACCAGTGCGTGGGTTGCGTGCTGTACGTGCTGCACGATCAGCTACTGAGAATGTTCCGAAGCCTACCAAACTTACTGCATCGCCACCAGCTAAGGTGCTTGTAATGCCACCGATTACTGCTTCAACTGCATCACCAGCCGCTGCTTTGCTCAAACCAGCTGTTTCTGCTACATGGTTTACCAATTCTGCTTTATTCATCATTCCTCCCGCCACATTCAATGGGACGCGAACTATACGCAAACTACCCCATGTCCTGTCAACTTATTTTTTTATTATTTTGTTAGTGTGCTAACGCCGAGTTGTCGTCAACGTTCTCAGTTAATTTATCATCCAAATAAATACCTGCAACGACCCCAGGAACAAAACTTGTGGACATACTTATACTGGCTGGAAGCCGAGTCAAGGCATGGTCTAACACCTCATCCATATGATTTACAACATGCACTTCAAGGCCTGCTAACACATCTGCGTGGATCTCTTTCAAATCCTTCGCATTTTCCTCCGGGATGATCGCTTCCGTCAAACCGCCACGGTGGGCTGCCAACAGCTTCTCTTTCAAACCACCAATTGGCAACGCTTTACCACGCAGCGTAATTTCTCCGGTCATGCAGACATGTTTCTTAACCGGGATACCTGTCAGAGCCGAAACGATTGAAGTCGCCATACCCAAGCCCGCTGAAGGCCCATCTTTAGGGATTGCACCTTCCGGCACATGCACATGAATATCAACATGCTGATGAAAGTCAGGCTTCAAACCCAGCGGCTCCGCACGCGAGCGCACATAGGTCAAGGCAGCCTGAATCGATTCCTGCATCACATCACCCAACTGGCCTGTTACTGTCAACTTACCCTTACCCGGCATCAGTGCTGTCTCAATTTGCAACAGCTCACCACCAACTTCTGTCCAGGCGAGTCCCGTCACCACGCCAATTTGATCATGTTCTTCAGCCAGACCAAATCGATATTTACGCACACCAAGGTATGTTTCAATATCAGCAGCACGCACAGTCACAGCCTCATGCTGTTCCGACTGCACAATACTACGTGTCACCTTACGGCACAGTTTAGCCAATGTACGTGAGAGACCACGCACGCCCGCTTCACGGGTGTAATAGCGCACAATTTCAGTCAAAGCCGAATCATCCACCGTAAGCTGTGCTTTTTTCAGACCATGATTTTTGCGCTGTTTATCCAGCAGATATCGACGTGCTATTTCCAGCTTCTCATGCTCGGTGTAACCTGAAATACGAATAATCTCCATGCGATCCAGCAATGGCCCCGGAATGTTCAAACTATTGGCAGTGGTAATAAACATCACCTCAGAGAGATCGTAATCCACTTCCATATAATGATCACCAAAGGCGTGGTTCTGCTCGGGATCCAACACCTCCAACAACGCAGAGGATGGATCACCACGGAAATCAGCACCCAACTTATCAATTTCATCAAACAGGAAGAGCGGATTTTTAGTGCCTGCTTTTTTCATCGATTGAATGACTTTACCCGGCATGGAACCGATATAAGTACGGCGATGCCCACGAATTTCTGCCTCGTCACGCACTCCACCCAGACTCATACGCACATATTCACGCTTGGTTGCGCGCGCTATCGATTTAGCCAGTGATGTTTTACCCACACCGGGAGGGCCCACAAAACAGAGGATCGGACCTTTCATTTTTCGTACCAGTTTGAGTACTGCCAAATGTTCAAGCACACGTTCTTTGACTTTTTCCAGACCAAAATGGTCTTCATCCAGCACCTTTTCAGCCAGTGTAATACTTTTATTCACACGGGAGCGTTTCTTCCACGGAATATCAATCAACCAATCCAGATAGTTGCGCACCACGGTGGCTTCAGAACTCATGGCGGGCATCATTTTCAAGCGCTTGAGTTCAGCTTCCGCCTTCTCTTTTGCTTCAACGCTCAGACCAAGCTTTTGAATCTTCTCTTCGAGCTGTTGCAGATCGCTTTCGCCATCTTCATCACCCAGTTCTTTCTGAATCGCCTTCATCTGCTCGGATAGATAATAATCCCGCTGACTCTTCTCCATCTGGCGTTTCACACGGCCACGGATGCGCTTATCCACCTGCATCAGCTCCATCTCATCTTCCATGTGCGCATACAAACGTTCCAGTCGAGCCGTTACACTGGCAATTTCAAGCAGCGCCTGCTTCTCCTCAACCTTCAAATTCAGGTGCGCTGCAATGGTATCAGCCAGTTTATCCGGCTCATCCACAGCAGACACAGACACCATCACTTCCGGCGGCAGTTTCTTGTTTAATTTTACATAGGATTCAAATTTCTGAATTAGCGAACGTGCTACATTTTCCTGATCCCGTTCATCTTCACGCGCTTCCGACATCAACGTATAGTGACCAGACAAATAGTCCTCTTGTGAAGTCAATGCATCGACCAACAGGCGCGGGCCACCTTCAACCAGCACCTTGATCGTACCATCAGGCAACTTCAACAACTGCAGAATATTACCGAGCGTTCCTACACTGTACAGATCATCAGCGCAGGGGTCATCGTGTGAAGCATCTTTTTGCGCCAACAGTAAAATTTTCTTGTCCGAGGCCATCACCTCTTCCAGTGCCTTGACTGATTTATCACGACCAACAAACAACGGCACAATCATATGTGGAAAGACAACAATATCGCGCAAAGGTAGGATGGGTAGAACACCCTCCTGTTCGCTCTCAGCTTTTACGTTTTCGGCTTCGTCATTCATCCATTCGGCCACGTGACACTCCTCTTACAGAAAAAGTGCCGCTCAGGCACCTTCATATTCATTGAATCCAGCAGAACTTCAGCTCGCAAAACAGCCGATTGAATGCTAATGGGGATTATTAACCGTGCAGGTTAAAACTATCTGAAAGAATCAGGATGCAGCTTCAAGCTGTGGTGCTTCATCATCAGAACCAGAATCAACATCACCATGCAATACCAACAACGGTTTACCTTTTCCTTCTACAGCATCCCGGTTAACGATGCATTTTTCTACACCGGTCATGGTTGGAACATCATACATCACATCCAGCATCACCGATTCCAGGATCGCACGCAGTCCGCGCGCTCCGGTTTTGCGTGCAATCGCTTTTTTAGCAATCGCTTCCAACGCACCATCACTAAAGGAGAGTTCAACATCATCGTAAGCCATCAAGGCAGCATATTGCTTGGTCAATGCATTTTTTGGTTCCGTCAAAATACGCAACAGCGCATCTTTATCCAACAGACTCAAGGTAGCCACAGCAGGTAACCGGCCAACCAACTCAGGAATCAGACCAAACTTGATCAGATCTTCCGGCTCCACCTGACTTAAGGTAACACCAATATCTTTTTCATCTTCAGCCGACACTTCTGCGCCAAAACCAATCGAACGGGCTTTGCCCTTTGCTTCAATCAGCTTTTCCAAACCGGCAAACGCACCACCCAGCACAAACAGAATATTGGTGGTATCCACCTGCATAAATTCCTGTTGCGGATGTTTGCGCCCACCCTGAGGTGGTACGGCAGCAACGGTTCCTTCAATGAGTTTCAACAAAGCCTGCTGCACACCTTCACCGGACACATCACGGGTAATGGATGGGCC
>CAYZJL010000198.1:0-3832 GCA_964478615.1 uncultured Zetaproteobacteria bacterium | reverse complement strand
CAGTAAAAACAGGCATGTTATTGGATGTGGAGCATATTGCAGTGCTCTCCGCTGTGTTGCATGACCGCCATCAGGGCTATCTGGTGATTGATCCGGTATTGCTCTCCAGTAGTGGTAAAACCTTATTGCCGGATAGTGCTATCGATACCTTGATGCGCGCATTATTACCGATGGCCACGTTGATTACCCCCAACCTGGATGAAGCGGCGGTGTTGTTGGGAGAGCCGGTTAACGATGCCGAGCAAGCCGTTGGACTATTATTTGAGCGTTGTGCTGAATATTCGAGCAGTGCCGTGTTGCTCAAGGGCGGTCATGCCGATTCCGACACACTGGTGGATATTTTGTATACCGATGACGGGTGTATGCATCGTTTTGCCCACCCGCGCCAGACATGGTCGCTGCAGCAGCGACATGGTACAGGCTGCCGACTGGCATCGGCCATCACAGCAAACCTTGCTCAGCAACAATTCTTAACGCAGGCTGTTGAAAATGCGATCACTTATTTGCAAGGCGACTCTCAAGCCACTGCTTAATTTCATTGGACGTAACTGTTCAGCACTGTCAATCAGCATCAAGCCCCTGAATTCAAAATCGTAAGTGCAATTTTATGAATTGTTTGAGTCGGCAGTAGTCTTGCCCTTCTCAAACATCACTCATCAAAGGAGCACAATTATTAATCGTCCCATAAGTTTTTCACTATATTTTTCAAACTCACCGTAACTCATTATTTTTTCGCAGACACAGACAGCAACACATCTTCTCCCTGTTCGTTATAAGCAACAGGAATGCGCCGAATATAGCGGGAAAAAGTTTTTTTCATCCGGTTAAACGCTTTGACTCCCGGCTTACAGTCGTGGGTTTCCATATTCCTCTCAAGCGGATCAGTGCTCAACACGGTGCGGCGTTTCTCCCCTTTCAGGCACCAGCCCCACATCGCCTTGCGTACCTGTTTCACACCCAGACTGCTTAAACCACCATACGACAAACGAATATCATATTTTTTACTCAGGCCGGGCAGGGTATTGTTCCAGAGTTTCAGGCAATCTGGACAGTCTGGCCCTAGAAACAGATAGAGTGGCGGTCTCTTTTTATCGTGCTGAGCATCTTCACGATATGGGATAAACAACTTCTGTTGCCTGTGAATGCTTTTGGCGACTTCTGCCGCCACGAATGTGCTGTAACTGGCTTGTGTGATATTCTTTTTGTGCTGCACATCCAGTAACGAACCGGAGAAAGCCATGTTCCCGTCTTTCGACAAATAAAAAATATGATCCATACCCTGCGCATCACGCACAATCAATTCCTCAAATCCTGTGATTGCGGCCGGTGCTGCATGCATCAGCTTTGCCCCGGCTCTTAAAGACGCAAGCAATTGCGCCCGCGTCAACGATTTCCCGGCATCAGTATCCTGAGCAAACGAAGGAAAAACCGGCAACATAAACTGCATTAGAAACAACAACATCAAGCTTTTACGAAGCACCCTCATAAGCCAATGTCGCGATGAGAACCTATCTTAGTCAGCTGCAATACCCCTTCAACTTTTCGATACAACAAAACTAGATCCGGTTTAATATGACAATCACGATAACCTTTCCAGTAATTACCTAAAGCATGGTCACAATATTTTATTTCAAGTGTTTTTTCGTTTGGCACCAATGGGGAAAACGGCAGTTGTTTTTCTTCTGCTATTCGCACCATCATTAATCTAAAAGCATCAGACAACTAAAGCGCCGCTGCACGGAACCCGATGGTCGCATTTAAACCGCCCGGTCCGCCGCCTAGGCGGGCTGCAGAAATACCTGCATTCGTGATACCGGTCGCGAACTCACCACGTTGCACAGTCGCGAAGCCATCGGCATGATTAACACCATAACCAATATCTAAATTATCAAATGCGCCAGCCTGAACAGTCCCGTCGAAATATCTTCCGACATTCTGTGCGGTGGTTAGCGTCGTGCTGCCATTGGCAATCGAAAGCGTAGGAATCCACCATGTCGGTGCATTGGCTTGCAGTGTCACATTGGAAAATTGCTGAAAACCCGAAAGCCCATCAATAAAGTTATCGCCGCCTGCCCGCACGCCCGTGCTCGAAGTGGTAGCATTGGCTGCAATGAGGCCACGCGTCCATTGAAATACATTACCGGCTATATCCCATACCGTGCATATGGCTTCCGTAGTGGCATTCACAGACTCCAGACTGCCATCCGCGCTGGCATCAGCATTCGTTGCTGCACAATAACTGGCAGGCACGGCGGAATCATTGGCCATCACGCCATTGGTTAATAACCAGGTGCGGCGATTGACATCAAAGGTGGCATTCTCACTGGTATCGGTGGCACCTAAATTGTTGGCCGCCAGTGCGCCTGGATTACTGAAGTTGCCACGCCACAGGAAACCGCCACCTGCATTGACCACGCCATTGGACCAACTGGCAGGATTGTTGATAAGCAACTGTACAACCTGCATCCATTGAAGTTCGCTCGGCAGGTTCATCGGTGCGCCACCGGCAATCGGCGAATCAGCAATCGCAGCCATTGCCTCAACAGTAGATTCGTTCACCAAGGGAGCCGCATTATCGACAAACTGTACCCTGTTTACGGCAATCGCAGCATTACCCGCCTTGAAATAATTATTATGCCGACAACCGGCGGGGGCAACGCCGGGGGCAGCATCGCTGCCATCGGTACACAACGTCTGATCGAACTGTTTGGTGGCAGGATTATAAACCTGCATACCATCGGCAAAAGCATTGGCAGCGGTACCCGCCAGATAATCAATCAGATTGGGCTTGATTACTGCAGGTGTTGCAGTCGCTGATGCCAGATACTTGGATAGCCAGAAGCCGGACTCGATAACACCGTCGCCATTTACATCCCAACCACCCGGCACATAGACAAATCCGGCATTGACCATGGCGATGCCTTGCGCGGTATTGTAGATGGAATCATCATCAATGATGGTGCCGGTTGCCGTCGCTGTTCTGAGCGTGCTACCTGTCGGATTGCTCAAGGTTAGTGTGAGTGTTTCATCCAGTTCTGCCGTTGTATCCGCCCCGACTAACACGGTGATGATGCCTGTGGTATTGCCTGCCGTGATCGTCAGCGTGGCTGTCGTGGCGGTGTAATCGCTGGCTGAAAGGGCTGTGCCATCCGTCGTGATGTAATCCACAGTTACTGCGCTGGTTGAAGGGGTGTTCAATGTAACGGTGAAGACAAGGTTTGTGGTACTGCCGCCATTGCCTTCGACTACACTGACATTAGCGATAGATACGGCTGGCCCGGTTCCTCCTCCTCCACCGCATGCGCTTAGTATCAGGGCGATGCATCCAGTGAGCAGCGCGACACCACTCCGCAGTGTTTGTCTCCAACGATGTTGTCTGCTTCGGTTTTGTATGCGCGAAATCGTGCCCTCGGCATTTTTTATGTTGCGTGTTGCCGTACCATTACATGATTGCATTGCGGGTTCCCCTTCCCGGATCGGGATTCCTTCCCTGATTTCAATCCTCTTAGTGATTCAGTATGATAATTGCGGGGGGGGGTAGTCAAGGAATCAGGATAGCGATACTACTCATGAAAGTAATTGTGATGCTTGAGCGTTCCAGGCATCTATACTCACCAGAGGCTTATGCTGCTATTACTTATAACACTTGATAGCAGTGCGCGGTTAAATCCGCCTCTCCGAGGCATGCTGAAGAGTTGCCATTGGACTATAAGCATCAATATCGTCATGCTTTTCTTTTATCATATCGGTGTGACAAACCCACCCGAAGGAGAGATATATGCGTTGGTCTGCAACCCGGGGAATCAATAAATCAGCTGTTCATCGTAAAAAA
>CAYZJL010000197.1:0-3887 GCA_964478615.1 uncultured Zetaproteobacteria bacterium | reverse complement strand
TAGAAACAAGCATCGGGCTGAAAAGGCTTAACTTAGTGCCATTCGAGTCTGACCCTATCGATCGAGTCTGACCCTATCGATCTGCTATCGATCTGTTTATCGGTCATAATGAACCGAGCCGCCGGAGAGGCATAATGTTATCAGGCTTTGATATCTTGGTATTTAGAAAAAGATGACCTTGGGATCGGCTTTGTTGTTTGATCTGCGTGGGCGTTGTAACGGCCAGGTATGAATGATGATTTAATGACCCAATGCTTGCGGTTGGTAGCCAAAACCTGTTTAGCAGAAGCCTGCTCAGGTGTTTTGCTGGTTATTCCGAAGACCAACTCCTGAGGTGACTTGCCGGACTTTTTGTTGCTAACATTGCGTTCAATGGCAAGGCTTTCATCTTCTTTCCCATAGGTGGCAGTCCAGCGTTGAAGCGCTGTTGCCAGTCATCAGCCAATCTACGCTGGCATAGTGAAAGGATTCGAGATACCGCAATAATTTATGCTATAGAATGAATTAGCCGTGAACAACTGCATAGGTGCTATTCCCATTGCTACAACAAACTCATAGTGTTCCGCCATGACTAAAGAACTTCCTATTTCCGGTCGTCCACGCGGCAAAGTTCCATTCGCGCCAGAAGGTTGGCCCTTTATTATACCAACGGCCGTGTTGTTGCTTGTTTCGTATGCTGTTTGTTGGACGGTTCCCAGTATTATGCTGTTGCTGCTGTTGTTGTTCATGATTAACTTCTTTCGTGATCCCAACCATGCAATGCCGATTGGTGATGATCTATTCATTTCACCGGCTGATGGCAAGGTGATCCGTGCTGAGATGAGCGAAGATGGACATCAGCGTGTTGATATTTTCATGAATGTATTTGATGTGCATGTGAATCGTGCTCCAATGGCAGGTCGCATCACTGCGATGGATTATATCCCTGGTAAATTTGTCAATGCCAGCTTTGATCATGCCAGCGAAGAGAATGAGCGTAACCGTTTTGAGATGGAGTGTGATAACGGCAGCAAGATTGCATTTACCCAGATTTCCGGTCTGGTTGCGCGTCGTATTGTCTCCTACGTGAAGATTGGTGATCAGATGGCTGTCGGTGAACGTATTGGTATGATCCGTTTTGGATCACGCGTGAATTGTGAAATTCCGGCTGATTATGTTTTAAATGTTACGGTTGGTGATAAGGTGACCGCTGGTCTGAGCATTATTGCTCGTCAGCGCAAAGAGGAAGTTAAAGAGGAAGCTGTTCCAGATGTCGAAGCTTAAGAAGAGAGTAACCGGGCGGGGCGTTTTTGTATTGCCAAGCTTGTTTACTACCATGGGATTATTTGCCGGGTTTTATTCCTTAATCGCATCGATTCAGGGAAACTTCGAAATAGCTGCCTGGGCTATTCTGGCAGCGGCTTTTTTTGATATGCTGGATGGTCGTGTGGCGCGCCTGCTGCATGCAGAGACCGACTTTGGTGCAGAGTATGATTCACTTTGTGATATGCTCTCATTCGGCGTGGCGCCGGCAATTCTGCTCTACTTTTGGGCTCTGGTGAATCTGGGGTCTGATCTGCATCGACTATCGTGGCTTGGAGCATTCTTTCTGGTTGCTTGTGCAGCTATTCGTTTGGCACGCTTTAACACCAAGCTGGAAGTGCAGGATAAACGTTACTTTCAGGGGCTGCCTACACCTGCTGCAGCCTTGTTGGTTGCCATGGCCGTGCTCTATCATGTAGATGCACATTTCGAGCCGTCACCCTGGTTATGGGTGGGGTTGTCAGTGTTCTTATCATGGTTGATGGTCAGTAATGTACGTTTTGTATCGGGTAAAGATATTGATCTCAAGCAGCGCCGTTCAAGCAGTGTGATCGTGATCATTGTTGTGTTGGTCGGATTGCTGGCCCTTGATCCGTACCGTGTACCGTTTACTGTGATGTTGGCTTACTGTCTGCATGGGCCGTTAATGAGTTTATGGCAGCATCGGCGTCTGTCGCAGATGCGGCAGGCGCGTAAATTGAAAAGAAAAGCGCGCCAACATAATACAACAGTAGATGATGATCAAAGCTGATTGTATCGACTGCCTTTTCAAACTGTCCTAAGAAAATCAACGCTGCTGAACAGAGTGGATGTTCATGAATCATAACACTGAATAGCTAGCGCGGGAGAAGTAATGTCTGATCGTTTACATATTTTTGATACAACCTTGCGCGATGGTGAGCAATCCCCCGGTTGCTCGATGAATATCGATGAAAAAATGCGCGTGGCGCATGCACTTGCTGCTTTGGGTGTCGATATTATCGAGGCGGGATTCCCTATTGCTTCACCCGGTGATTTCGAAGCGGTACATCGTATTGCGACTGAGGTGCATGGTCCTAAAATTGCAGGTTTGGCGCGTGCTGCTATAAAAGATATCGAGCGGGCAGGGCAGGCAGTACGTCCTGCTGGGGATAACGCTCGCATTCATACCTTTATTGCTACGAGTCCGATTCATATGGAAGCCAAGTTGCGCATGACACCGGATCAGGTGCTTGAGCGCGCTGTGGATGCAGTCAAGCTGGCACGTTCATTGGCGCCTGAAGTTGAGTTTTCTGCTGAGGATGCCGGTCGTTCTGAAATCGATTATCTGTGCCGCATTGTTGAAGCGGTGATCAAAGCTGGTGCGCGCGTGATCAATATTCCCGATACAGTGGGTTATATGACCCCCGATGAGTTCGGTTATCGCATTCGTACCTTGATTGAGAGAGTACCGAATGCTGATCAGGCGACCTTCTCGGTACACTGTCATAATGATCTGGGGCTGGCTGTGGCCAACTCTTTGGCTGCAGTAGAAAATGGTGCACGTCAGGTTGAGTGCACGATGAACGGTTTGGGTGAACGGGCAGGCAATGCTTCGCTGGAAGAGATTGTGATGATCATGAAAACCCGTTCTGACCGTTATGATATTGATTGCGGAATTGATACCACTAAAATTGTACCTACCTCAAAATTGGTCAGCAGTATTACGGGCATGCCCATTCAGGCCAATAAAGCCATTGTTGGTGCCAACGCTTTTGCACATGAATCCGGTATCCATCAGGATGGTATGTTAAAGCATAAAAAAACCTATGAGATCATGACACCTGAATCTGTCGGTTGGAATACCAATCGCATGGTTTTGGGCAAACATTCAGGCCGTGCCGCACTTAAAGCGCGTTATGTTGAGCTGGGTGTTGAACTCGATGATGAACGTCTGATGGCGGTGTTTGATCGTTTCAAGGTGTTAGCTGATAAAAAGAAAGAGATGTTTGATGAAGATTTGATGTCTCTGTTGTCCGATGATGCGGAAGTGGATGCTGAGCATGTGAAGTTAATCAGTCTGCATGCGGCATCAGGTACGAGTGATTCGCCAGTGGCGGCTGTTGAGCTGGATATTGATGGTGTTTGTCACAAAGCAACGGCTGAAGGTGATGGTCCTGTTGATGCTGCATTTAAAGCGATCAAATCACTGGTGGAACCAAATGGTAAACTATTGCTGTATGCTGTAAATGCCATTACTGCTGGTACGGATGCACAAGGTGAAGTGACTGTGCGTTTGCAAGATGGTGATCGTATCGTCAACGGGCAGGGCTCAGATACCGATATTGTTGTGGCCTCTGCAAAAGCACTGATTGCTGCTCTGAATAAATTGCCCAATATGCATGCGAAAGAAGTGCATGCACAATACTCGGGAGTTTAGAGGGGGTACTGATATGAACTGCGCTGATGCTCTGTTTAAGGCAAGAATTTAGGAAGTTATTATACATTACTGATAAACAATACATTACGGATAAACAAAGGGGCCGGGCATCTTGCCCGGCCTCTTTGTTTTGTTGAACGAAGCCGCTATCGCGGAGAAAAACCAAGTTTTCATTAGTTCACCCTCG
>CAYZJL010000196.1:0-3898 GCA_964478615.1 uncultured Zetaproteobacteria bacterium | reverse complement strand
AACCCGTGGCCTGCTGATTACAAATCAGCTGCTCTACCATCTGAGCTATGCCGGCCAAATCACTACGATGGCGCGAAGCATACCCAGCAGGTACATAGACTCAAGTGATTTGTTCGATTAGATCTTCGTTTAAACCGCCTCGTTACAGTGACAAAAACAAGCCTGTTTAACGTAACAGCTTAGATAAAACCGCCAATAGATCAGCCTCGCCATCTTTGAGTTGACGTTTAGAGAGATAAGCATTGGCACCAGCATCAACCGCACGCTGACGTTCATCTTCGAGCGCACGCGTTGCGATAATAATAATAGGCAGTTTTTTATACTTTGCTTCAAGGCGAAGCTGTTTGATTAATGTGATGCCATCAATATCAGGCATTTCTAGATCGGTGACGATAAGATCATAACTATTAAGCGCAACATGTTCGAGGGCATCTTTTCCACCCATGGCGGTGTCGACACTAAAGCCCAGTTTTTCAAACATCTTTTTCTCAATGTTCAGAGCGATACTGGAGTCATCTACAAGTAAAATACGTTGATTGAATTTGGCTTCGTTATTGTTTGAGCTCTCTTGCACTACATCAGCATCAGGAGCAGTGCGCCACATCTCTTTCAAACCAATAGGTTCGATGATTAAATGCACCGTTCCATCATTCAGTATTGTGCATCCCATCAAACCAACCGGTTGATAGTGTTTCAAATATGCATCTACTTCACGAATCATGATTTCGGTTTTGGCCAGGATTTCATCAACTACAATGGCCAGATAACCTTCCAAATGTTCGACAACTAAAACTTGGGCCTGTTCAGCTGTATCTCCAGTACGCCGCCCCCCCATCGCATCCCGCAAATCAATGACCGGAACACGATGCCCTTCATATGTAATATAACCTTTACTAAATGGGCCCGAACCAGTTTTAATCTCCTGATCTTTTAGCGGCATAGCCTGAACAACCAGGCTGGCAATCATCGCAAAACGCTGACTACCTATGCGGAATAACTTGGCCGTTTGCACAGTTAGACTTACCGGAAATGACATACTAAAGCGTGTACCCTGCCCTTTCTGACTATGAATATGAATACTGCCAGTTAACTCACGCATCACATCCAAGACAATGGACATGCCCATGCCACGGCCAGCCAGTTCAGTCACGTCGTTCAGGGTTGAGAAACCAGGGTGGAAAATAAGTTCCAGTAACTCAGATTCATCCATATCATCAGCTTCTGATTGGTTAATGATATTTTGGGCAATGGCTTTATTCCTGATTGCATCAACATCCATGCCATTGCCATCATCAGTAACATCAAGGTGAATGATGTTACCTTCCTGTTTTGCAGAAATAGTGATTTGACCATCAACTGGTTTACCACAAGAGGTTCGTTCTTCTGGACCTTCTATGCCATGGGCTACAGCATTATTAATCAAGTGAATCAATGGTTCGGTCAACGATTCGGCTGCGACTTGATCCATTTCAACGGAATCCCCCGTCACCACCAGTTTCACTGATTTGCCACTGCGCGCAGAAATATCTCTAACGGTGCGTGGGAACACAGAGAAAACAGTGTCCAACGGTCTAAGCATTAATCCTAAGACCTGATCGCGCACACCATCCAAGGTGGTCGATGTACTATTTTGCTGCTGATACAATGAAGCACTAATCTGTTGAAGTTGCCGCAAATGGCGATCCATATCTGTTTGCATCGATGCCAACAATATCGACGGGTGAGTATCACTGCTCATCTTCTTCTCTTTCAGTTTACGAAAGTCACGGGAGATGTTCTGCAGCCGCTGCTCAACTGAATCTTCCCGGTAGCGAATTGATGCCAACTCAATAATCTGATTTGATAGCTGGTTCAGGCGGCTGCGATCAACACGCAAGAAACTGCTTGATGTTTCTGTAGACGCAGGGCCATCAGCATCTAAAGCAGCTTCATTACTACGAAAGCTTATAGCAGCAGCATGCGATATTTTCTGACTTGGTTTAACCGCGACTGAGACTGCTTTGTCCTGTACCTCAGGTTTAGCCGACTGCTCAGGCTTAGCTACTGCCTCCGGTTCAGGGGATTCCGATGCAGTGACGCGTTGGTCATGTGCTTTATCAGCGGGATTATCGAGTGATTCTTCAAAACTGCCCATAACGGCTGCGATAAGATTTTGAGCCACCAGCGTCTTCTTTTTACGACGCATTTTCTTAGGTGGATTAGCATTTTTACCAGTGGTTTTTTTATCTGCCTTTTCTGCTGTTTTGATTGCATCGCGTTCGGCATTTAAATCGTTCTTTAATTGCTCAAACTTCATCTGTTTCAACGTTGTATCCAATCGAATCTCAGCATCTTGATATTTTACCCTTGATTGCAAACTATCATGTAAATCGAGCAAAAATTGAATCATCGGCAAGGCATGGGCGGCGGGAGCATCAATCGTGACTAATTCCAATGCATCTTCGAACAGGTGCGATAAATCAATGATATCCTGAACGCCTAACATTTGCGCCGAACCCTTGATGGTATGCACATTTCTACGAAGTTGAATCAAACCAACGTCGTCAAGGTTGCCGGCCTCAAGTAAAACCAGCTTTTGGTTGATCGTTAACAGACGGCCCCTGGCTTCATCAAAAAACTCAGCCAAGAAAGCGCTCACATCAAATTTGCTCATCGAACAGTAATCAACTCATGTTTTGCAGGCTTTCAGATGCTTCAGTCAAACGGGTAGATGCTTCCTGATAGGCCTGTAGTTTATCATCAGAGCTGTGCAGCAGTTGTGAAATATGTTTCAGCACGTGCAGGATCTTTTTGTTGCGTTCATTCTGCAATTCAATGGCTTTCACAAGCACGACTGAAGATTGTCCATTTGCATCAGACAGCGTTTTGATTCTGGTTAACATATCTGTAGTGCTCTTGATAACGTCCACGCTTTTATCTACATGAGCAACAGTATCACTGGTTGATTGCGTAACATTGCCTGAGGCACTGGTGACTCCTGCAATAGACGTACGAATTTCATCTGTATAACCACGAATCTGCTCGGCCATGCGTTGCACTTCATGCGTGATGGATGATCCACCATCGATGGATGCATTCAACGCCAGTAAATTTGCTTCATCGGCAACGTCCTGAATCTGCTCTATGGATTGCAGCACCTGATTGGCTTTATCACTGATTTCTCCAGAACGCACAGTCAATGTTTCCACGCTTGAGCGGGCCTTATTGATGACCGTAAGCGCCTCGTTGATTTCTACCACGCCACCCTTGGCAAAAGAAGAAATTACAGATGAGTTCTTTTCCAGCTTGCCTGTTGCAACAGGGATTTTCGCACCGGCAATGGCAATAAGTTCAAGGCCTTTGATCACTTTATCCATAAATCTTGATTGCTGCTCAGTGATATTAGCCTGTGCTCTATTGGCTTCAACAATGTTCCCTGCACTCTCTGCGATATTGCTTGAAGCTTTAGATACAACCTGGGCATGTGCCAGCAATCTTCTATTAAGGAATTCCAGCAGCAGAATAATCAACACAATAAAACCAAGTAGTATATACAGCTGCATGGTTGCCTGTTCTTCACGCTCTACAGTTTTTTGTGCCAGACCAGCTTCCATTGTTTTGATGATGGCTTCCAATTTTGATTGTGCAGTAAGCACCAGATTTTGCGCAATCATCGCAACTTGGGATGCCTGGCTGGCAGGAATTTTGCCATCGGCAACGTCCTTGGCAATATCCAGTACTTGTGCCATCATCATCTTCATCTGTTCAATAGACTGAAGATCTTTATCTGTCAGACTAGGAATCGTTTTAATGTTATGATATCGATCACCAAACACCTTAATTGATGTTTTTATTTTACCAAAGTTTTTTGCATTTGGAACCATGGTGAAATCATTGATAGGTACCATCACATCAGCAA
>CAYZJL010000195.1:0-3901 GCA_964478615.1 uncultured Zetaproteobacteria bacterium | reverse complement strand
CTGTTTTTAGTCCGGGGGTCTGTCGGACTCCCGGACAGGATTCATGAATAATACAAGTAAGTGGCTTGCACGCCTAAGTTTGAGCTAATGATCTGTTGTGTTAAAATTATAAATTCAAGTTAATTTAAGTTATATTGCGAGGGAAATACAGTGAAAGGAATTATTCTTGCCGGAGGGTCGGGCACACGATTGCATCCATTAACGCTGTCGGTCAGTAAGCAGCTCATGCCGGTGTATGACAAACCGATGATCTATTATCCGTTGTCTACATTAATGTTGGCGGGTGTTCGCGAAATTCTTATAATTTCGACACCGGATGATTTGCCTAATTTCAAGCGTTTGCTTGGAGATGGTTCCCAGTGGGGGGTGGAGTTGTTCTATGCGGAGCAGCCGAGTCCGGATGGTTTGGCTCAGGCATTTACCATTGGTCGTGATTTTATCGGCAATGAATCGGTGGCTTTAATTTTGGGTGATAATATTTTTTATGGGCAAGGTATGGTGAAACAATTGCAGAAAGCAGCGCAGCAACAAGCGGGGGCAACCGTGTTTGCTTATCGGGTGCATGATCCGGAACGTTATGGTGTTGTGGTCTTTGAAGAAGGCTTTCGTGCGGTATCGATTGAAGAGAAGCCTGAACATCCCAAAAGTAATTGGGCTGTTACCGGTTTGTATTTTTATGATAATGCTGTGGTTGATGTGGCTGCGGACTTGAAGCCATCGCCTCGTGGTGAGTTGGAAATTACAGATGTGAACCGTGACTATCTGGATAAGGGCACATTGCGTGTGGAAACTCTCGGCCGTGGTGTGGCATGGCTGGATACGGGGACACATGAGTCATTGCTGGATGCAGCGCGTTATGTTGAAATTATTGAAAAGCGGCAAGGGCTTAAAGTGGCATGCCCGGAAGAGATTGCCTGGGAGATGGATTATATTTCTGATGTGGAACTAAAAGCGTTGGCTGAGCCATTGTGTAAAAATGATTATGGTCGTTATTTGATTCGTCGTCTTTCCGAGGGGAAAATATGAATATTATTGAGACGGCGCTGCCCGGTGTACTCATCATCGAGCCGAAAGTGTTTGGTGATGCACGTGGTTTTTTTCTCGAAACATTTCATAAGCAGCGTTATGAGTCGATAGGTATTCCAAGCAAGGGCTTGGAGTTTGTGCAGGATAATCATTCCCGGTCAAGGAAAGGTGTGTTGCGTGGCTTGCATTTTCAGTTGGAAAATCCGCAAGGTAAGCTGGTATCCGCTGGCACGGGGGTAGTTTATGATGTGGCCGCGGATGTGAATCCTGATTCTCCAACCTATAAGGCTTGGGTGGGGGTGGAGCTGAGTGAAGATAATCATCGTCAGTTATGGATTCCACCCGGCTATGCTCATGGTTTTTGTGTGTTATCGGATGTAGCCGACTTTCAGTATAAATGCACTGCTTTGTATCATCCGCAGTCGGATAGCGGGGTGGCATGGGATGATCCTATGTTGGCTATCGATTGGCCGATTGAGAGTCCTTTGTTATCAGAAAAGGATTTATTGTTGCCTATGCTGTCTGAAGCTAAGAGAGATCGTTTACCATGAGAGTGCTGATTGCCGGTTCTCGTGGTCAGCTTGGTTATGAGTTGACGCGATTGGGTGGGCAACACCAAGTCTTGGCTGTGAGCCACGATAAGCTGGATATCACTGATGTTGATTCGATTATTGCATGTGTTGAGCGTTTTCATCCTGATGTTGTGATTAATGCCGCCGCCTACACAGCAGTAGATAGAGCTGAATCCGATGTTGATGCAGCTTTTTCTGTTAATTGTGATGGGCCGGCGAATTTGGCGCGAGTCTGTGGGGAAGTCGATATTCCATTGATTCATGTCTCTACTGATTATGTGTTTGATGGCGCAGAAAAAAAGGCATATAGCGAGACTGATTCGGTTGCGCCTTTGGGTGTGTATGGCGCTAGCAAGCTTGCTGGTGAGTTGAAAGTGCGGAAGCTTTGTCCAAAGTCTATTATTTTGCGGGCCAGTTGGGTGTTCTCTGTGCATGGTAATAATTTTGTCAAAACGATGCTGCGCCTAGCTAGGGACAGAGATGAACTGAGTGTCGTTGCTGATCAGTACGGCTGTCCTACTGCTGCTGCTGAGTTGGCACGGGCTATTTATAGTGTGCTGGATCGAGATTTAGGAAACCATCATTGGGGTGTTTACCACTTTTGCCAGCCTGATGCGACGACATGGTTTAAGTTTTCTGAGGCGATCTTTGGCGAGGTGAGAAGGCAGGGTGGGATACTTAAGGTGAGAAAGACACATGCGATTGCTACGGAGGCTTATCCTACAGCGGCGAAGAGGCCGGTTAACTCGGTGATGGATTGCAGTAAATTTGAATGTACGTTTGATTTTAAAATTCGTTCTTGGTCGGATTCATTGGCTGAAACTGTTAGAGAGTTAAAGTCAGTGGAGCGTTAAATGCTGATGAGGCGAATTCAGGCGATAGTCGTTAAATTCAAATTAGTGGAAGTTTATGTATCTTGGCGACAAATAGATTGTGAATAGGTGTTGGGGAAAATATGATTGAGTTTAAACCGAGAAATATTTTGGTGACTGGCGGTGCCGGTTTTATTGGCTGTAATTATGTGCGATATATGTTGGTGAATGATCCCGATGTGCAGATTATTAACCTGGATCTGCTGACCTATGCCGGTTCGTTAGAAAATTTAAAAAATCTACCTGACAAGGTGAATGGCGAAAATGGCAGAGAGGGTGCCTTGGGGCACAGGTTGCGCCATCATTTTGTGCAAGGTGATATCTGTGACCGGGCGCTGATTGATCGCCTGCTCAGAGAGCATGAAATCGATACGATTGTGCATTTCGCTGCCGAATCACATGTGGATAATTCTATTTCAGGCCCTGAAGTGTTTGTGAAAACCAATGTGATGGGCACATTCACCCTGCTTGAAGCTGCTCGCCAGTATTGGCTTGTTGAAGCGGGGAATGCGCCGCAGCGTGAATGCCGTTTCCATCATATTTCAACCGATGAAGTGTATGGCACACTCTCCGATAGTGATCCGGCATTTACCGAGCAAACACCGTATGCCCCCAATTCACCTTATTCGGCTTCCAAGGCCGGTTCGGATCATTTGGCGCGGGCATATTTTCACACTTATGGCTTGCCGGTAACAACAAGCAATTGTTCGAACAACTATGGCCCTTATCAGCATGGGGAGAAGTTGATTCCCACGATTATTCGTTCGTGTCTGAATCATGCTCCGATTCCTGTTTATGGCGATGGTTCCAATATTCGTGATTGGCTGTATGTCGAAGATCATTGTTCGGGTATTGATGCGGTGATTCGAAAGGGAAAACCGGGAGAGGTATACAATATCGGTGGCATCAATGAATGGGCGAACATTGATATTGTGCGCTGTATTTGCAGATTGATGGATGAGTTTGAGACGGGCACTAGTGGTCAGTCCTCCGTTGGCAGTCATGAGTCGTTGATTTCGTTTGTTACGGATCGACCAGGCCATGATTGGCGTTATGCTATTGATGCTACAAAGATGGGGCAGGAACTGAACTGGCAGCCGGCCGAAACATTTGAGACAGGCATTCGCAAGACGGTTGAGTGGTATCTTGAACATGAGACGCAAAAAACAGAAGCCACGAATTTCACGAACGAATAAGCAGCGTTTAATGATGATTGATGTCGGGAGAGCGCTTTTAATTTGTGAAAATTCGTGTGTGTTCGTGGCTGAAAGGATTTTGAGGTAGCCATGACATTGAATGGGAATCGATCCTGGTTTGCCGTGCGCACCAAACCCAGGGAAGAAATAAAGGCGAAGAATCAGTTGGAACTGCAGGGTTTTGAAGTCTATTTGCCCTTGGTTAATACACGCATCACCCATGCGCGCAAGGTGA
>CAYZJL010000194.1:0-3954 GCA_964478615.1 uncultured Zetaproteobacteria bacterium | reverse complement strand
TGGCAATTTTCGTCATGCACCCAACTGGGATGCCGTATTATGGCTTAAACAGCAGGTCTGGCCGCTGATACGTGCCCAATTACCCCAGGCTGAACTGCATATCTATGGTGCATACACCCCTCCGAAAGCGACAGCGCTGCATGATGCTAGGAGTGGTTTTCATGTGTTGGGCCGTGCTGCGGATGTCGATACGGTGATGATGCAAGCGAGAGTCTGTCTGGCACCGTTGCGATTTGGTGCAGGCATCAAAACCAAGCTGGCGGATGCTATGCGCAATGGCACACCAAGTGTGACCACCAGTGTGGGTGCTGAAGGTATGACGGGTGGTTTGCGTTGGGGTGGAAACATTGCCGATGATGCCAAGGGTTTTGCCGATGCAGCAGTGGCGCTGTATCGGCAGGAGGAGGCATGGAAGCAGGCTCAGAGTCATGGCTTTGACATCCTGTTCAGTCAGTTTGACATGTCGATCAATGGACCTGCCTTAATCACACGCATTCAACATATAGGCGTAAATATTGAGCAGCATCGGCTGCAAAACTTCTATGGCTCCATGCTTCGCCATCATCACCATCGCAGCACAGAATTTATGTCGAGGTGGATTGAGGCGAAGAATAAGATATAGGCATGGTTAATTCTGCCGCTCAGCTTGCATAAGGAGGAAATAGTTACCCTGTAGGCGGATTTTAAATGCGTATCGGCAAGCTTCTCTAGTTGGTACGATATATGCATGGAGAAAGATATGGACACCGTACACGATATGATTCGACACCCCGTTGAGATTCCGCTTGAAGTTAAAGCGGTCGTGGCTGCAGATGGTCAATCTAATCGCAAACAGGTGGTTTGTGGACAACTTAGTTTTCATTTTCCAATGATGATTGCAGTCGGGGTATTGCTCAGTGTTTGCATTCCAAGCATTAACGCACAGGAGAAGCTGCATGGGCAGGTGACATCAATTTCTCACTCCAGCCATGGTTTTATGATTGCAATGTCATTCCAGTCTGAAAAAGAAGCATTTCGTATGCGTATGCTTGAGCAGCTGTGCCAGATCGAAGATTATCGCCAGCGTGTGTTAGATCATGAAGGTAGACAGCTGAATCAGGAGCAGGCCGCATCTGAATGGATTGATCATTATGCGGCCACATTCCCACTCTTATCTTAATCCAAGCTATAAGCATTTAGCCACAGATGGACGCAGATAGACATAGATTTAGATGATCTCTTTATCGTGTGCATTCGTTCCCCAGGGAGCTCCTCTGGCTACGCTATTCACCTTCTGCTTCGATTGATGTTGCTTTGAAATAGATCCATCCAGACCGTGTTTAGTTTAGGGTTTTGTACGTTCGGTAATCTCGATCAGGTGATAGCCGAACTGTGTTTTGATCGGGCCATGCACCTTATGCAGTTCCTCGGTGAATACGACATCATTGAACTCTTTCACCATCTGACGCTCTCTGAATCTGCCTAAGTCACCACCTTTTTTAGCTGATGGGCAGCTCGAGTGCTCTTCAGCGGTCTTGGCAAAATCAGCACCGGCTTCAATCTCTGCTTTCAGAGCTTCACACTGCGCCTCATCGGCTACCAGAATATGACGTGCTGCAGCTGTCGCTTTCTTTTTGCGTCCCCACATGTTTGTTCTCCTTTAATCGTTTTATATTATGAAATGACTACTGACGTTGCCTGAGTCAAATGGAAAACCCAATGCTTCCTTGTTTTTGACTACCTTCGTGTCTTTGCGCCTTAGTGGTAAAAGGTTTTGCTCTTCTAGTCGGATAGACCAGAATGACGCAGTAGTGCATCTACACTCGGTTTGCGACCACGGAAGGCTACAAATGCATCCATAATTTCGCGACTGCCGCCAATCGATAAGAGTTCATTGCGCAAACGTGCCGCCGTATCTGCATTGAGTACGCCTTCCTCTTCAAAGGTGGCGTAAACATCGGCAGAGAGCACTTCGGCCCATTTATAGGAGTAATAACCGGCAGCATAACCTCCGGCAAAGATATGCGAGAAACTGTTCTGGAAGCGGTTGAAGGCTGGCGGTGAAAAGACCGTTACTTCATCACGTACCTTATCCAATAGCTGCTGAACGGATTCATCACCATCCGGATCAAACTGACTATGCAGAAGCACATCAAACAGGGCTAATTCAAGTTGTCGCAACATGATCATGGCCGACTGAAAATTCTTGGCTGCCAGCATTTTATCAAACAGTGCATCGGGCAGTATCTCGCCCGTCTCGAAATGTTTGGCAAAGAGATCAACCACCTGGCGCTCCCAGCAGAAGTTTTCCATAAACTGGCTGGGTAGTTCGACCGCATCCCACGGCACACCGCGAATACCGGATACGCCCAGCTCAGATACGGTGGTGAGCATATGATGCAGACCATGGCCGAATTCGTGGAACAGAGTGGTTACCTCATCATGCGTCCACAGGGCTGGCTTGTCACCGACCGGCGCATCGAAGTTGCAGACCAGGTAAGCCACCGGGAGTTGCAGACTGTTATCAGGGCGTTGCCAGCGTACGATGCACTCATCCATCCACGCACCTCCACGCTTGTGTGCTCGTGCGTAGGGATCGAGATAGAAAGCAGCGATCTGCGTATTTTCACTATCAAACAGTTCAAAGTAGCGGGCACTTTCATGCCAAACGGGTGCATTATCCGATTCACGAATGGTGATGCCGTAGAGTTTTTCAACCAGCCCGAACATGCCGTTGATCACGTTCTGTTCTGGAAAATAGGGTTTCAGCTCTTCCTGGGAGATGGCATAGGTTTTTAGGCGTAGCCTTTCAGATGCAAAAGAGAGATCCCATGCCTGCAATTCATCAATGCCCAACTCTGTATCGGCAAAATACTGTAACTCGGCCAACTCTTTTTGTGCAATTGATCTGCTTTTGTCAGCCAGCTCACGCAAAAATCCTGTTACTTCTTCCACATCGCTTGCCATTTTGGTGATTAGGGACGATGCCGCATAATGCTCAAAACCAAGCAATATTGAGGCTTCATTACGTAGCGCCAGTGTTTCATTGATCAGGGGACTATTATCCAGCTTACCAGATGAGGCGCGCGTGACATACTGGCGATACATGGTCTCGCGTAATGAACGGTTCTCAGAAAACTGCATAAACGGGATATAAGATGGCGCATCAAGGGTGATCAGCCAGCCTGCTTTTTCAGACTTTTTGGCCTTGTCTGATTGTTTGGCGCGTTGTGCCGCAGAAGCCAGTACCGATTCAGGCAGACCTGCGACATCAGCTTCATCTTTCAGGTGCAGTTCAAAAGCACGCGTGGCATCCATCACATGCTGACTAAAGTCTGTTGCAAGCTTTGAGAGACGCATCTGAATTTCGGTGAACCGGGTCTTGTCTTCACCTTTAAGCTCGGCACCGGAGAGTTTAAAATCACGCAGGGCGTGATTCACCACCTGTTGGCGTTCCTCTGAAAGGGTGTGGAAATCATCACGTTCAGAAACTTTGCGGATTGCAGCATAGAGCGCTTCATTTTGGCCCAGTTCGCTGCCCCATTCGGTCATCTTCGCAACACCCTGCTGGTAGATCGGACGCAGCTCATCAGAATCACATACCGCATTGAAATGACTGACCGGCCCCCATACACGCCCAAGGCGCTCCTCAATCTCTTCCAGCGGCAGCATCAGCGAATCCCAATCCGGCTCAGCGATTTTTGTCAGCTCAGCCACAATCTTGCGCGCCTGCCCCAGCTCAGTATCAATTGCCGGCAGCACATGCTCCGGTTTGATCTGATCAAAAAGAGGCAGTTCAGTAGTGATTCCTTTCAGGATTGGGTTGGAAGTAAGGTCTGTCATGGTTTCATTCATGCCCGGAACGATAGATTTCCCCCCAATCAAAGCAAGAGGCATGAGTCTATAGTGCTGAAAGATCAGTTTCAATTGCAACCCAGCTATCAGCTCCACAAATAGATGCGCAAAGCGTGATAA
>CAYZJL010000193.1:0-4013 GCA_964478615.1 uncultured Zetaproteobacteria bacterium | reverse complement strand
CATCAGAGGGGCTCTGGATGCGTCAATATAAGGTAGACTGTGACTAGGCTTGCAAGAGCATAACTTGCGCTTTGTCGAATAATCGCCAGTGTGCGCCGCCTCCAGATAAGAGAATCATCCTTTTATCTTCTTACCGGCCAATCACTGATGACCGGCGATTCAGGAAAATAATTCAGCATCCAGCACATTCAGTGAGTTCTATATCATGTATAAACATGGTCGGATGCGATGGACATAACAACTAAATGAAATTTGAACAACTAGGTTTATCGGCCGAACTACTTCGTGCCGTGAACGATCAGGGTTATACGACCACGACACCGGTACAGGAAAAATCCATACCGGTGATTCTTGAAGGCCACGATGTATTGGCCGGAGCTCAGACGGGCACAGGAAAAACAGCAGGCTTTACCTTGCCCATGCTGCATCTGATGCAGAAGACACACCCGGAACGTAAAAGTCACAATCGCCCTGTGCGGGCGCTGGTATTAACCCCTACCCGTGAATTGGCTGCTCAGGTAGCAGAGAGTGTTGCTACTTATGGTAAATATTTGCCACTGCGCTCAACTGTTGTGTTTGGTGGGGTGGGTATTAACCCACAGATTCAAAAACTTAATCGTGGTGTTGATGTACTGGTGGCAACACCGGGACGATTATTGGATCTAGCAAACCAGCGTAAAGTGGATCTATCGAACGTTGAATTCTTTGTGTTGGATGAAGCGGATCGCATGCTTGATATGGGTTTTATTCATGATATTCGTCGTGTGTTGAAATTACTGCCGCAAAAACGTCAGAATTTGTTGTTTTCAGCAACATTCTCTAATGAGATCAAAAAACTGGCCAGTGGTTTTCTGAAATCTCCGGTATTTATTGAAATCGCACGCAACCAAACCACCCATCAGGTTACGCAGGTGATTCATCCAGTTGGAAAACTGAAGAAGCGGGCACTGTTGTCGAAATTGATTTCAGAAGGTGAGTGGAGGCAGGTGCTTGTCTTCACCAAAACCAAACATGGTGCCAACAGACTGACCACACAGTTGGAGAGCGATGGCATTCAAGCTGCAGCGATTCACGGCAATAAAAGTCAGACGGCACGCACCAAAGCTCTGGCGGCATTTAAACAGGGCTCAATTCGTGTGTTGGTAGCAACTGATATTGCTGCGCGTGGCCTGGATATCGATCAACTACCACATGTGGTGAACTATGAACTGCCGAATGTACCTGAAGATTATGTGCATCGTATTGGCCGTACAGGCCGGGCCGGTAATACAGGTGAAGCGTTGTCTCTGGTTTGTGGTGAAGAGAAAAAACTATTGGCCGATATTGAACGCTTGATCAAAACCAGTATTCCTAAAGTGATGATTGAAGGTTTTGAACCATCGTTTGAAGATGAGCGAGCGACAAAACCAGCAGGGCAGAAAAGAAAGCCGGATCATCGTCGCCGCGACCCACATTCACCACGTCGCCCGAGCCGTAATCGTAGGTCTGCTAAACGTTCAGGCTCATCAAACCAAGGCTAATGGTGAGTAAGCAGCATCGTATAGGAATATGCCATGGTCCCCGTTGTGGGGACTATGGTGGCAGGGCAATGGCACAACAGTTAAAGGATAAATCGATTAATTTCGATCCATTACCATGCCAGAGCCTGTGCCCGCATGCGCCAATTGCACGGGTTGATGGTAAAGTATTGCATCATACCAATATAGAACAGGTGCTGAACAAAGCGTTCTTTTGACAATACTTGTAAGTCGTGAATCACATGGGTAGAGGTAAGAGTGATGCTGCATCAACGCATTGAAAACATGTGGTGGAATACAAGGCGCAAACCAAATGTGTTGCTGCGTGCCGCATCCGCTCTCTATGCCCTGATATTCAGGTTTGATCAGACACAACGGTTAAAACATGCGCTTCAACCACCTGTCCCGATGATATCCGTAGGTAATATCACTGTCGGTGGCAGTGGTAAAACACCATTTGTGGCGTGGTTGGCATCTGAATTAAAAAAAGAAGGGCTCAGACCTGTGTTGTTATCACGCGGTGATGGAGCAAATAACCAAACTCCGCATCTTATTTCTCAATATTCCAAAGCCCATGAAGTGGGGGATGAAGCTGTTCTGTTATACAGGATGAGTGATTGCCCGGTGATTGCAGGACGTGATCGAATTGCAGCTACTCAACTGGCAGCAGAACATGGGAATATACTCATTCTCGATGATGGCTTTCAGTATCGGCAGTTACAGCGCATCTGTGATATCGTGCTGGTACCAAGTGAAGGCGTTGGCAATGGTTATCTCATGCCCGCAGGCCCTTTGCGTGAAGAAATATCGGCATTGGATCGTGCAGATATGATTGTAAGAAGCGGATCGGGAAATTCTACCCCATTAAGCAATCAAAAAGAGTGGTCCTGGTCCACTCACGCAGCTCTGGTGCGCGATTGGAATAGTCGTGATGATATTCTGCTGGAGGCATCCAAACCTGTTCATCTGGTTACAGGCATTGCGCGGCCAAGACGTGTGATAGCTGATTTAATGAGCCTGGGTTATGAAATTGCTGAGCATAGCCGTTTTGCTGATCATCACGCTTATACAAGGCAGGATGTAGAGGCGCTGTTGCAATACCATCGTTCGATTGTGACCACAGCCAAGGATGCAGTAAAACTGCAACCACTCTGGCCATGTGATAAACCGCTGTGGGTGTTGGAGCAGCAGGTAAAAGCACAAAAGGGTCTTGCGTTGAACATCGTAAATTATCTCACTCCTGTTAAACGTGGGAAGCAACAAGGGAAGTAGGTTGTTAAAATGTACTTTGCTTCCCGTTCGGATTATCATTGGCCATGATGAATGAAAAATAGGTGGTATCATGGAATACAATAGATTAAGCTATATAGATAAACTTGATCAGCTTCAGGCTGTATATGGCATGTCGGCCCCCTTAGCGGAAGCTATTGGTGTTTCCAGACGCTCACTTCCCAACTGGCGGGATAGGCCGGACTCAATCAAAGCAGAACATCGTTTCAATATTGATGTGTTGTACTGCACACATTTTTTGATTCCTGAATGGGATACGCCGGGGCCATCGTTTGCCCCCGTATTATTGCCTGATGGTTTTTCCGGCAACAGAGCCCTGTTGATGCCTTTCCTGCGTCGTTTGAGTTATGGCACGATTGAAATTGAAACCAATATGTTGAAAGAGGATTTTGACAAGGCGATTGATGCCGAGAAGTTACCAAAGAATATGAATATTGAGACTTTCCACGAGGCTGTGAATACCTACTTTACACTCAAGTGGATCTGGCAGAAGTGCCTCAGGAATGGTGAGCATTTTACAGTGACTGAAGAGAATATTAAAAGCCTGCATAGCGATTTCATGCGCGGTATTCGTAAGGATGCAGGGTTTTACTCTGACAAGATCAGGGTGATGGGACGTTTGCAGGGACTGGATACCACGCTTCCTGAAGATATTCCCGAAGAGATGAACCGCTGGGTCTATAAATGCGGTGCTTCATCAAGCATAGAAGAGATTGCAAAAGCGCATGCGTATTTTATTGCCATTCATCCCTTTGGTGATGGTAATGGGCGTATTGGACGTGCGCTAGTGATGGCACAGTGCCTGAATGCGCGACTGATACCGCCGCTGTTTGATGGTGAAAACCGGGCGATGTATTATGCCGCTATGGAACATGCGATGGTACATGGCAGGCACAAACCTCTAATTCGTCTATTTCATGAATCGGCACAGCGTGGCATCCATGAATAAGTCGACCTATTATTTATACTGTGAGGCCTGTGACTTCTCTCAGGATGTAATGAAGGTGTTGCATAAAACATCACTCACATCGGTTGATGAGCTTCGGGAGAACGTAAGCAGATTCCATTGTTCGGTATGTGGCGCCAAAAAGGTCATCATCAAAGAGAAAAAAGATATCTCTGCGCTTGATTGGTGAGATCAGAAGTAGGGGGGCTCTCCAAAGCGGCATAAAGGTTTTGCAGAAACATATCAATATCTTATAACAC
>CAYZJL010000192.1:0-4034 GCA_964478615.1 uncultured Zetaproteobacteria bacterium | reverse complement strand
AAACAGAAAAGTGTAACTCAAATATCTCATATCTACACCTTAACTTAACGGGCGGGAAGTTCCACCACAAAAACAGCGACTTTGGCCACTATAGCCGGATTGGAATTAGAGATTTCAACAATCAGGTCATCATGCCCTGATGCATTATCAAAACGCGTCTGAAACTCATGACTACCAACGCGGTAACTGCGCTGTTGCACCTGTGTCTTTTCAGCATCACCGCTTACGCGAACAATGCGAAATGTCAGCGGCCCTACAGCATCCGAAACCATGGTAACTTCAAAGAAGCCCTTTCTGTTCGGCATGTCAAAAAACTCGCGTGATTTCTGAAATGGCGGCACATTGGCATCCCGGTAATAAAGGTATTCTTCGTCAAATTCAACGGCTTGAACCCAGGCTGTCGTGCTGAGCGACAATACAAACAGCGAAAACAGCATGAACATCGCAAATCGCATGGGCATACTCATGAGCCTTCATGCACCTCAATATCATATTTATCACACAGGTAGCGCATTTTATCCTTGGCACGATCACCAAAACCAAGCCAGCGACCAGCCCGCGCTTTGATATGCTGGTTGCGCTCCAGAGCCACCTCTACCAATTTCATTTCAAAGGCAGCCACCGCTTTTTCAGCCCGAATGCCTGAATCAGGCAGCTGTTGTAACCATTGCTCCAGGGGATCGGCATCCGCATTCACCAACTGCGGCCCCATCATTGAAGGAATCGACTCCACCTCATCTCCCATCGCCAGCACCACTGCGCGTTCAATTACATTCTCCAACTCACGCACATTGCCCGGCCAACTGTATCGTTCCAGTTGCCCCAATACGTCATCCGACAATGGATCCATACGTTTACCACACATCGCAGCCTTACGTATAAGAATTGCATCTGAAAGCAATGGCAAATCTTCGATATGCTCACGCAAAGCAGGCACCTGAATTTCCACCACCTGAATACGATAATAAAAATCATCACGGAAACTACCCTGTTGCACTTTCTGCTCCAAATCTTCCCTGCTTGAGCAAATCAAACGCACATCTGATCGAATAATAGCTTCACCACCGAGCCTGGAAAACTCCCCAGACTCCAACGTCCTAAGCAACTTCCCTTGCACCGACAACGGCAGCCCTGCCACCTCATCAAGAAATAGCGTGCCTCCACTGGCCCGTTCAAACCAGCCAAGTTTGCGTTTCATTGCCCCCGCAAATGCACTTTTTTCATAGCCAAACAGCTCCGACTCCAAGAGCTCAACTGACATTGCTGCACAATTGATCGCAACAAACGGCTGTTCGGAACGGGCGCTTGCAGCATGCAATTGACGCGCTACCAACTCCTTACCCGTGCCAGTCTCACCACGTATTAACACTGTAGATGGTGCAGATGCTACTTGAGAAATCATTGTACGAAGTGCCTGCATTGACGGCGACTCACCCAAGAGATCACTATTTACCCGTGTATCCAGAGCGCGCTGCATCTCCTGCTCGCGTATCGCCTGCCTGTGGGCCTGCATACTACGATCAATTGTTCCTTTCACTTCATCGGGATCAAATGGTTTGCCAAAAAAATCCAATGCTCCCAACGCCTGGGCACGCTGCGCCAGCGCCCGCTCATCATGACCGGTGATCACAACAACGGGCGTATCGGGGCTTTCTGCACGTATTTTCATCAGATAGGCCATACCTATTTCAGGATTATCCGGCTCTGGAGGTAAGGCCAGATCTAATACCACCAGATCCACCCGATTAGCCGACAAACGCTCATCAGCCCCATCCAGGTCACCCGCTTCCAACACCTGGTAGGTTTCCTTCAACAGCAATTTCAAGTTCAATCGATTGATATCATTATCATCCACAACCAACACGGTTTGTTTCATCCCCATCTCTCCTGTTGCGCCACGTATGATTGCCCTAAGACTAGGCAATCGCATTAAAAAACCCTATATTTACTATCATTATTCAGCATATTTCACCGCAGAGGACACACTGCGGCTACATTAGTCGTGAAGCCACCTAAAGTCGTCGCATAAATAGCCGACAGGTATACAGGCTTAACGTTTTTAGGAGCCGCAATCATGTCGAAGAAGAAAAAAGCATACTCATACATCAGATTTTCAACACCGGAACAACTTAAGGGCGACAGTCTGCGCCGTCAATTAGAATCCAGCCGAAAATATGCAGCAGAGCATAATCTGGTGCTGGATGAATCACTGCGCGATATGGGTGTCAGCGCATTTAAGGGAAAGAACGCCACCGAAGGCGCGCTGAAAAAGTTCATTGGACTGGTTGAGGCCGGTCGCATTGAAAAAGGTTCAGTGCTGATTCTGGAAAGTCTGGATAGATTATCGCGCCAGCAGGTATTTTCAGCTTTGGGATTGTTCTCCTCGCTTTTGTCTGCCGGTGTTGAGATCGTAACACTGGCAGATAATCAGCACTACACCGCTGAAAGCATCAATGATGTTGGCCAGCTTATGTTCAGCTTGATTTCCATGAGCCGTAGCCATGAAGAATCAGCAGTGAAATCCAAACGCCTTGCCGCCAGCTGGGAGAACCGGCGTAGGCTGGCGATTGAGGGTAAACGCCCGATGACCGGCCAATGTCCACGCTGGTTGCGGCTATCCGATGACAAAACCCGCTTTGATGTAATCGAAGAACGTGCCGAGATTATCCGCGATATATTCCGCCAGAGCCTTGCAGGAAGCGGTCAACGAAAGATTGCAGCCAATCTGAATGAGCGCGGTATTTCCACATTCAGCCGTGGCGACATGTGGCATTCATCATATATTGCCAAGATTATCCGTAGCAAGTCGGTGGTCGGTGAGTATCAACCCAAACAGAAAGGCGAAGCGATTGGCGACCCGATACCGAACTATTATCCTGCCATCGTCAGTGAAGATATTTACTACAAGGCGCAGTCAGCACGGGTAAGCAGAATGAATCCATCTTCGGCAGGGCGAAAGGGGCTGAAGTTTTCCAACCTGTTTTCGGGGCTGTGTAAATGTCTGGAGTGCGGTGCTACCTATCGCCTGATCAAGAATGGTCGTTCGCATATGTTTCGTTGCAATAGCCACTATATGTCCAATGGTTGTGACTGCGATAAACGCTGGCGTTACCTTGATGTTGAAAACGCTGCATTGCTGATGCTTAGCGAAAAGATTGACTGGTTCAGCGCCCTTGGAGGTCACACCAACAACAAGCAACGCCTGGAGATGGACATTGCATCCTTGCGCGTGAAGTTGGTCGATACAGAGAAACAGGTCAGCCGTTTTGCGGAGTTATTCAGTATGGCCGATGGTGCCATGATGACTGATGCCAGAGCGCGATATATGAAAGCAATGCAGATGGCCGATGATCTTCGCCATGATATTGAGGTGAAGGAAGCCGAGCTTCGCACCTTCACGCCGGTACAGCATAACGTGGACAGGTTGAACCGGATTATCTTTGAACTTGGTTCTGAATCGGATGTGCACAAGTTGTATGAATTACGTGCACAGATTAACGGTATTTTTCGTGATGCCGGACTGTGTCTCTATTTCAACCGGCATGGTGTCTATTACTATGTCAAAACCACCGGTCAGAAAGAAATCCTG
Source organism: uncultured Zetaproteobacteria bacterium (assembly GCA_964478615.1). Lineage (GTDB taxonomy): Bacteria > Pseudomonadota > Zetaproteobacteria > Mariprofundales > Mariprofundaceae > Mariprofundus. The sequence goes on along the minus strand of CAYZJL010000192.1, from coordinate 445 downwards.
CTCACCGATGCGCATGAGGATATGCTCTCCATTGCTGCCGGACTGGAGATGCTCCAGCACTCGATCAAAGGAATGGATGACTATATGCAGGAAGTCGCACAGGCTGAGTGATGATCTGCATTTGTTTGCGCTTGTCTGCGTCTGTAAACAACGGTTTACTTGAGTTTAAGCCTGTAAACATTTGTAAACAGCGATTATCGGGGGCTTCTACGCAGGCTGAAGCAATCACACCATAGAAAAAATATGGGGTCATCATTTTACCCAAGGTTCATAAGGCTTTGCTGTTGGATTCAGTAAGACTTGGGGTCACTTTTGCGAATAGCAAACAGTAGGGTGTGATAAAATACTCCCTCGCTACGCTCGGTCATTTTTTATCGACTTATCACATTGAAAAAGCATGCGTGAAAAAGAAATCGCTAAGGCGTTTCTTTTGGCGCACGCGCCT
>CAYZJL010000191.1:0-4045 GCA_964478615.1 uncultured Zetaproteobacteria bacterium | reverse complement strand
CTCTGGCTTCGCCATTCACCTTCTGTCCATTCGTGTAATTCGTGGCTCGCTTGTGTTTCTGTCTTAAATTAAAGGGCCGCGTTCTCTTTCTTTTTTGCCTACTTTGTGACTTCGTCTCTTTGTGGTTAAAAATATTAAAAAAACCTTATCCCACTATTTCGGTTTTTTCTCTGGAGCAATACCCAACCACTCATTCAATGCTTCCAGCGCTCGATCAGATACCGAGCGACGACGTTCAGCTCTGGAGAAACGGCGGCGGCCTTCACGTTTTTTACCCGGTGGCAGCAGGCCGAAATTAACATTCATCGGCTGAAATCCTTCAACCGCTGTTTTGGAAATATGAGCTAGCAAGGCACCATGAGCGGTAATCTCAGGCGGCATCTCAGGCTCTTCACCCACGGCAATCGCAGCCAGAAAACGGCCCGCCATCAATCCCATCGAAGCTGACTCCACATAACCTTCCACACCGGTGATTTGACCAGCAAACAGAATGCGCGGATCAGATTTCAGACGCAGCGTGCCATCGAGTAGCGCCGGTGATTTGATAAAAGTATTGCGATGCAGCGAACCGAGTCTGAAGAACTCAACATGCTCCAAGCCCGGAATCATGCTGAATACCCGTTTCTGTTCTCCATACGTCATCTTGGTCTGGAAACCGACCATATTGAGCAGAGAGCCCATGCGATTATCACGGCGCATCTGCACCACCGCATAAGCTTTTTCACCGGTTTCAGGATGATCCAGCCCAACCGGTTTCATCGGCCCGAAACGCGGCGTATCTTCTCCACGTTCAGCCATCTCTTCAATCGGCATACAGCCATCAAAGAATGGAATATCTTCAAAGTCTTTGAACGCCACCTTTTCAGCATTCACCAACTCCTTGATGAACGCTTTGTACTGCTCGGCATCCATCGGACAGTTGAGGTAATCCCCAGCCTCACCCTCTTCGACATTTTTGTCGTAGCGGTTTTTCCAGTAACAGATATCCATATTGATCGACTCAGCATCCAGTACCGGTGCAATGGCATCGAAAAACATCAAACGGTCTTCACCGGTCAGTGTCTTGATCTGCTCATACAGCGCATCGGAGGTTAAGGGGCCGGAGGCAATCAGTACCAGACCTTCTTTCGGTATTTCAGTGACTTCGCCCTCAATGATCTCAATCAACGGTTCAGCGTTCAGTCGTTCTGTTACCAGCTCAGCAAACTGTTCACGATCCACGGCCAGCGCCGTACCAGCTGGAATGCGGGTTTGATCACCACAATCCATAATCAGCGAATCCATGCGGCGCATCTCTTCGTGCAGTAGTCCTACTGCATTTTCCAGGTGATCGGCACGGAACGTATTGGAGCAGACAAGCTCCGCACATTTGCCTGTATTGTGAGCCGGAGTCATTTTCACTGGCCGCATCTCATGCAGGCGCACAGGAATACCGCGTTTGGCTAACTGCCAGGCCGCTTCAGAGCCAGCCAAGCCTGCGCCAATAATCGTTACAGTGTCAGGGGTAGAGTTCGTCATGCTCGTAAGCTAGCCCGCACTATCTTCCTATGCCAACCCAAAACATAATCTTTTACCACGAAGTATCTGACTTTTCCGAGCACCTTAAGACACGCAACCACCACCGGAGCAGAAGGGAACAGGAGAACATGGAGCTCTGCCACATGGCGTCTCTGTGGTGGTACTGCCAACGGCATGGGCGGAAATAAGCTTTTTCAATTGATCATTGGCACGCTTATTCTCCTTCAATCAAAGAGTAGAGCAGTTGAATCTCTTCAGGCCAGATCGTGTCGTCGATGGTTTCAAGCACCATAGGAATATCGTCGAACGCATCATGATTCATAATATAACGGAACACATCCAATCCCAGCTCTCCCTGGGTCAGGGAGTGATGGCGATCCACACGCGATGCAAATTTGGCTTTGGAGCCATTGATGTGCATACCGCGCAAGTATTTAAACCCGACAAGCGCATCAAACTCAGCAAAGGTACGCTCACAATCAGCTGTCGTGCGCATATCATATCCGGCCGTGAAGGTATGGCAGGTATCGAGACAGACTCCTACACGCGATTTATCATCCACCTGATCAATAATGGCTGCCAGATGTTCAAATTGATAACCCAGATTAGTGCCTTGCCCACTGGTATTCTCAATCACCGCAACCACATCCGATGTCTGATCCAGTGCCCAGTTGATCGATTCGGCAACGCGCACCAGACTATCTGCTTCAGATATTTTCTTCAGGTGCGAGCCCGGATGAAAATTAAGCAGTTTCAATCCCAGCTGTTCACAGCGCTGCAATTCATCAAGAAATGCATGGCGTGATTTATTCAGTGGCTCCTCTTCAGGGTGACCCAAATTGATCAGATAACTGTCATGCGGCAACACATGTTCAGCTTTGATACCGGCAAACGCCAGATTAGACTTAAACGCTGCAATGCTCGGCTCAGTTAACGGTTTCGCCACCCATTGACGCTGATTTTTGGTAAACAGCGCAAACGCCTGTGCACCAATCTCTTTGGCTCTCAGCGGTGCATTTTCCACGCCACCAGCTGCACTTACATGTGCTCCAACAAACTTCACGCGCATCTCCTGAATAAAAACTGTGCGTAGCCTAACGCAAATACTTCACGATCAAAGCCCACCGATTCCCCATTGATAATTCCAACAGAGTCCATTGTCTCCCTTTCCATGTAGCCAATCGACCGTAAGCAACTGAAATACTATACTGTGCGCCGGCAAAGTTGTGGCAACAACCGGAACGCGACTGTAAGCGCTATATGATGACGCGCTTTAAATCAGGGAGAGGCTGATGGCAGAGGCTAATAAGGAAAAGAATTCGACCACTCATCCGATGGATGAACAAAGCGAAAAGCATGGTCTGGAAGACTGGGAAATGGTCGAGCAGATGTCTAAGTCGGATGGCAATATTGCGGTTTGGTTTCGTTATGTTGTTATCTCTTTCATGGTCGGAGTCGCTGCATTCATCTTGCTTGCATACAGCCTTCATTACTTCCAGAAGCACTACGGCTCAAACTTCTTTGACAAGAACTCCATGAGCCCTGCTGCCAGTCATACACCTCGACAATAATAACCCCATTGCGCCGCGCTCAGGGTTCTTTTGCCACCTTTGACCCGGCACTACCACAAATCATAAATTCCGGACTTGGAACTCAAATCATTGAAGGGCATTCGAGCTTTGGAAAACAACTCAACATCTGCAGACAGGTAATTTACTGCCAATGCTCCATTCCAGAGAGGCCATGTAATCTGGTAGTCATTTCAAGGTTGAGTCTTCCTGATTTGATGTGTATAATATCACTAATTAGTACACATCGGAGGTCTGAATATGCGAACAAATATCGTTCTGGATGAAGATCTGATAGCCGAAGCCCAGGCGTTGACCGGCATCACCACCAAGCGGGGCGTTGTCGAAGAGGGATTGAAAACAGTGATCCGTTTGAAAAAACAGCGGGGCATCAAGGCATGGCGCGGCAAGCTGGCGTGGGATGATGATCTGGATGCCATGCGCACCGATTATTGATGCTCGTCGATTCCTCCGTCTGGATTGATTACTTCAACGGCCGCATCACAGCACAGACCAACGCGCTGGACAGGGCGCTGGGTATTGATGAAGTGATCATTGGTGACCTGATACTAACCGAGGTACTGCAGGGGTTCCGCAAAGATGCCGACTTTCGCAAGGCGCGGGAACTGTTGAGCCTCCTGCCTGTCGTCGCCATGCTTGGTCCGCAAGCGGCACTCAAGGCTGCTGAAAACTACCGTCGTTTACGCAAAAAGGGTGTCACTATGCGCAAAAGCATTGATGTCATGATTGCCTCATACTGCATTGAACACGAACTTCCATTGCTCTACTCCGATCGCGATTTCGACCCGATGGTCGAGCACCTCAATCTGCAAAGCGCAATTGATCCCTGATTTTATTCGTTTGCCGCTTCAAACCAATATGGGTCAGCGAATAGCCGCGAGCGGGTATGAGCAAGCCATGCGAAGCAACGGGTGTTGCTTTGCATGGTGCGATAGCCA
>CAYZJL010000190.1:0-4082 GCA_964478615.1 uncultured Zetaproteobacteria bacterium | reverse complement strand
AAGCCACGCGCTCGTTGTCGAGCAAGCAAAGCAAAGCATCGGATCGTAAAACAGGTCTAAGTGCGAATATTAAATATGGTGCTGCCCTGCTTAATAAAGATGTGAACCCAACAGGCGATATCGGTATGACCAATAGCAAAACCTTTGATGGTTCAGGCTCTACCAATAATTCCGATACCTTAACGGCCAGCGTGACATCGGTGGTGATGTATGTGTTCCCGAATGGAAATATGCGGGTATCGGGCAAACGCTTGCTCAATGTGAATCATGAACCGCAGGAAATCACCTTTTCTGGTGTGATTCGGCCTACCGATATAGCTGCAGATAATACCATTCCATCATCAAAAGTAGCGCAAGCGAAGATTAGCTATGGCAGTACAGGCGCGTTGGCTACGGTGACTCAGGAGGGGTGGTTATCGAAAACACTGGATCAAGTATGGCCATTTTAAATATGACCTCCCGCATCGTGTTCGCTGTAATGGCGATAGCACTGCTGTTGCCACTACAGGCACAGGCTGAACGCATTAAAGATTTGGCTGATATTGAAGGTGTGCGTGGTAATGCTTTGATTGGTTACGGGCTGGTGGTTGGTCTGAATGGTACGGGCGACGATAGTATTTCCTCTCCATTTACGGTCAATAGCATCACGGCTTTATTAGAGCGGCTCGGAGTGAATGTGCGGGCGGATATTAAAAAGATGAAACCCGATAATATTGCAGCTGTGATGGTAACATCAGAATTACCTGCGTTTGCAAGGCCTGGTCAGCAACTCGATGTTACCGTTTCCAGTATTGGCGATGCCAAGAGTTTACGCGGCGGTACATTATTGGTTACACCCTTACTCGGTGGTGATGGGCGACCTTATGCTGTCGCTCAGGGCGGTATTTCTATTGGTGGTTTTACTGCTTCTGGAAAGGGTGGTAGTACAACCAAAGGGCATCCGACAGCTGGTCGTATTCCGAATGGTGCGCGGGTAGAGAAAGCAGCACCGCGTGGCTTAACAGCAGAGCAGGATCATATCACCTTGAGTTTGCGCAGACCGGATTTTACCACGGCTAGAAATGTACAACGAGCGATTAATGCCAAGTTAGGTAAAGGTATGGCGCGAGCCTTGGATTCGGGTACGATTAAAGTATGGAACCCGGGTAGTAATACCATTGAATTGATTGCAGATATTGAGCAAATTGATGTGGCGATTGATCACCAGGCTATTGTGATTGTGGATGAGCGCACCGGTACGATTGTAATGGGTCAGGAAGTCCGTATTGATACGGTGGCTGTGGCACACGGTAATATCACCATCAGTGTATCGGAAAACCCTGAAGTATCGCAACCGAATGCTTTTGGTGGTGGACAGACCGCAACAGTGGATCGTACCAGCGTTGATGTGAAGGAAGATGATGCCAAATTGGTGGTATTGCCGAAGCAGGTTTCCTTATCCGAGTTGGTGAGTGCGTTGAATGCAGTTGGAGCGACACCGAGTGATTTGATGGCAGTGCTGCAAGCGATCAAGGCTGCGGGTGCATTGCATGCTGAATTGAGGACGATGTGATGATGCAGGTGATTTATTATGGCTGATCTGGTCGAATATGTCATTGATGGCATCCTGAAACGGGAGCAGATGCAGCAGCATGCCAAACGTCAGCAGTCTGGGAAGATAAGTGCGGCGCAAGGGGTGCGCCAAGCACATGCCTTGCAGATTAGCCAAAGCAACTTGCATGGAGTGGGGTCGCATAATCCAACCGAGCTGAAAGAAAAAGATGCGGCATTGTGGAAAGTAAGCCGTCAGTTTGAAGCTATCTTTGTGCAACAAATGATGACCGAAATGCGCAAGACGGTGAGTAAGTCAGATTTTATGCCCAGTGGTTATGCGGAAGATGTACATGCATCGATGATGGATCAGGCGATTGCTCAGGCCAGCGCCAAGCGTAGTAACTTTGGTATTGCCGATAATATTTATCGCCAGCTTGAAGCCGCCAATAAGAATATTGTTTCAAAGGATCAAGCAAGCGTTCAAGAAATTTCCAAAACTGCCGATAATTTAGAGATGAGCAGTAGTTTGGCCATGGAGGTAGGTAAACATGCGCATTAACAGCTCAACAGGCCCAACGGGCATTCATAAAAGCGCCGGTGCTGCAAAAGGCAAGTCAAAGGGGAAAGCCTCCTCTGCGGGAGGTGGTGGTGATTCGGTTAAAGTCAGTGATGCAACCAGCTTGCGAGAGAAGGCCTTGACCATGCTCAGTGATATGTCAGCAGTGCGTATGGAGCGTATTGAAGAAATTCGAGGGGCGCTGGAAGAGGGTAGTTTTGCGTCGGATAGTCATAAAGTAGCCACGCAGATTGTTAGCAATGCATTGGCGGAGCGGTCATGGTAATACAGCAGATCAGTACTCAAAAAGCAGTCGAGTTGCCAAACAAGGCACTGGAGCAGTTGCACATCATTTTAGAGAAAATGAATGTCTGTGCGCGTGAAATGGAAAAGATCACACAGGCTGAATACGAAGCGATTCGTCAGCTTAATGGCGATCAAATTATGGGGCTAAGTGATAACCGCATTACCGCGCATCAGTGTCTTTCTCAGTTGGAACAGGAATGTCGTCAGTTGTTGACACAGTATGATATTGCCAGTGATTTATCCTTATCGGTGGTGATTGATATGTATGCCGGCAAACAGGCTTCTAAATTTCAGGCTTTGCGCAGAAATCTCTATGATCGCATGTTGAAGGTGGATCAGGAGAGTCAGGATAATCGTTTACGCCTGCATGCGGCCTACAATGTTTCGTCCAGTATTCTGGAAGGCTTGGGACTGACACAGAGCGAGCATACCTATAAACGCCGGACGACCGGATAACACATGATTTTTGATAGTCTCAATATCGCTGCCAGCAGTCTGAAGGCACAACAGAAAGCCATTGATGTGGTGTCGCATAATATTTCCAACGTCAATACACCGGGCTATTCGAGACAGACTGCCAATGTGGTGAGTGCGAGACCGGAAAAAATTGCCGGCCTTAGTTTGGGACGCGGCGTGAATGTGGCCAATATTCAGCGTGTTATTGATCCGATTATCGGTCAGGCGCAGCTCAATAATAGTTCACAATTATCATTCTGGACCACGGTGAATGGTGGTTTGAGTTCGGTGGAAAATGTGTTTGGTAGCTTGCAAAGTACGGGGCTGGCTTCTGCACTGGATGACTTCTTTTTATCCTGGAAGCAGTTGGCCAATAATCCGCAAGATAACGGTCAGCGGGTAAATGTGCGGGCGAAAAGTGGCACATTGGTAGATAACTTAAGCAATATGCAGCAACAACTGCGTGATGTGCAGAGCAATACCAATAGTAATATTGATCAGAGTATCACCAAAGCGAATCAGATTCTGAATAATGTTGCTTCGCTAACGATACAGATTAACCGTCAGGAGACGGGTAGCACGATTGGTTCAGCCAATGATTTACGTGATCAACGTGATCAGGAAGTACGTAATTTGGCCAAGTTGTTGCCGGTGAAGAGTGTGACCACCGGTGATGGCTCGTTTATGTTGCAAACGGTGAATGGTGATTTATTGGCGCAAGATGGTGTGGCGCGTCAATTGGCACGCGGAGCGGTTGCGGGGAATGGCTTTTCAAATGTTGTGATTGCCGGCACTTCATCCTCAGTAGTGAATGCCGGTCAGGGTGGTGAACTCGGTGGTATGCTGGATTTACGCGATAATAAGTTATCCAGTTATATTCAACAGATTGATAGTATTTCAGCCAATTTGATTTTTTCGGTCAATCAGGTGCATGCCAGCAGTGCCAATACTGCGAAGCTATCCACGGTAACTGGCGAGCAATCGAGCAGTGCTGCACTAGCCTTGGATAATGCAGCTCAGACGGCACCATTTGCAGCCCAGATTCAGAGCGGTAGTTTTAAAATTCATGTGTATGATGCTGCAGGTCTACCTGTTGTAGCCGGTGGCACAGCGATTACTATTACGGCTGGCACAACGAGTATGAATAATGTGGCAACCAGCCTTAATGCTGTGGCAGGCATTACGGCATCGGTTGATGCCACGGGACGTTTATCGATCAATGCCGCTGCCG
>CAYZJL010000189.1:0-4097 GCA_964478615.1 uncultured Zetaproteobacteria bacterium | reverse complement strand
ACATAGCCCGGTAGCCAAAAATCAGGCGCATTGCGTCTGATTTTTGCGTCCAGACTGAGGAGCACTGCAGTGCCGAGTTTAATCAAAATTCCGGTACGAGGCTCAGTCGCAAGCATAGTTTAACGGTGCTCATATTTTTATATATTAGGAGTATGAGAATGTCTGAGTTCAAAGATTATAAAGTTGCGGATATGTCCGCTGAAACGATTTCCTGGGGCCGCAAAGAGCTGAGCATTGCAGAAACTGAAATGCCAGGCTTGATGGTGACACGTGAAAAGTATGCCGCTTCACAGCCGCTGAAAGGTGCGCGTATTGCAGGTTCGTTGCATATGACGATCCAGACTGGTGTGTTGATTGAAACGCTGACGGCCCTTGGTGCTGAAGTGCGTTGGGCTTCTTGTAATATCTTTTCCACTCAGGATCATGCAGCAGCAGCGATTGCGGCTGAAAATATTCCGGTTTTCGCGCACAAAGGCGAATCGCTGGAAGAGTACTGGGAGTATTGTCACGCTATCATGGAATGGGATGACGGTGGTACACCAAACATGATTCTTGATGATGGTGGCGACGCTACAACCTTGCTGGTTCTCGGTGCAAAAGCTGAATTGGATGCATCTGTACTGGATAAGCCAGGTTCTGAAGAAGAAGAGTATCTGTTTGCATCGATCAAAAAACGTCTGGCTACGCAGCCGGGTTATTATACTACCCGTCGTGATGCGATTCAGGGTGTAACTGAAGAGACTACTACCGGTGTACATCGTCTGTATCAGATGCATGAGCGTGGCGAATTGCCATTCCCGGCTATCAATGTGAATGATTCTGTAACCAAATCCAAGTTTGATAATCTGTATGGCTGCCGTGAGTCTCTGCTTGACGGTATCAAGCGCGCAACTGACGTGATGATTGCTGGCAAAATCTGTGTTGTTCTCGGTTATGGCGATGTAGGGAAAGGCTGTGCGCAGGCATTTAAAGGTATGGGTGCGACAGTTTGGGTTACTGAAATCGATCCGATCTGTGCGCTACAGGCTGCCATGGAAGGTTACCGTGTCGTGAATATGGATGATGCGTGTAAGCAGGGTAATATCTTTGTAACCACGACTGGTAACTACCATGTAATCACGCATGATCATATGGTGGCGATGCCGGATCAGGCCATTGTGTGTAACATCGGTCATTTCGATAATGAAATCGATTGCGCCAGCCTGAAACAGTATGAGTGGGAAAATGTTAAACCACAGGTAGATCAGATCATCTTCCCTGATGGCACACGTATTACCTTGTTGGCAGAAGGCCGTTTGGTGAACTTAGGCTGTGCAACAGGTCATCCAAGTTTCGTAATGTCCAACTCCTTTACCAACCAGACACTGGCCCAGATTGAGCTGTTCACACAGACTGGTGAGTATACGAATGAAGTGTACACACTGCCTAAGAAGTTGGATGAAGAAGTTGCGCGTCTGCATATGGCCAAAGTTGGTGTTAACCTGACTCCGTTATCGCAGGAGCAGGCTGATTATATTGGTGTTCCCGTTGAAGGCCCATATAAGCCAAATCACTACCGCTATTAAAGTAAGGATGCGAGGGTGGTAGTGGTGAATCGTTTTTTTGCGGCTATCACTCTCGTGTTTTTTTTATCTGTTGCTCCTGTTGTCTGGGCTGCAGGTGGTCTGTCCGTCGATGCCAGATTTGATCTGACTGGAGATGGTATTGTCGATGCATCTGACTGGGTTAAAATGACAGAAGATGCCAAACAAGGCTATGCCCATGCCTCAATTAAAGCACTGGGTGAAGATCCTGATGCGCTTCTTGATGTCCGGCAAAGCCGTGCTGATCGATATTTACTTGGCCTTCGCGCTGTTTATGAATAACTCCTTTTCCATATGATGTCAGTAATCACAGTTTTTTGCTGTGTATGATAGATTCCAGCGGGTTAGATTATGTTTCATGGAGAGGTGCGCATGCGTAAAGTATTAGTGACTGGTGCTGCAGGTTTTATCGGTTCTCATGTTTGTATGCGCCTGCTTGAGCGTGGCGATACCGTGGTTGGTCTGGATAATCTCAATGATTATTATGAGATTCGCCTCAAAGAGGCGCGGCTGGCACGTTTTTCTGAGCATGATCACTTTCATTTTATAAAACTGGACCTGTCAGACAGGGCAGGTATGGAAGCGCTGTTTGATACACATAAATTTGATCAGGTGATCAATCTCGCTGCTCAGGCCGGTGTGCGTTATTCACTTGAAAATCCGCACGCCTATATTGATAGTAATATTGTCGGTTTTTTAAATGTACTGGAAGGCTGTCGCCACCATCAGGTTAAACATCTGGTCTATGCCTCATCCTCTTCCGTATATGGAGCCAATGAGTCTCAACCTTTTTCAGTGCACGATAATGTCGACCATCCGCTCTCCCTTTATGCCGCAAGTAAGAAGTCCAATGAATTAATGGCACATAGTTATGCTCATCTCTATGGTCTTCCGACCACTGGTCTACGCTTCTTTACCGTTTATGGGCCATGGGGACGACCTGATATGGCGCCGTTCCTGTTTACAGATGCGATCGCTAATGATCGTGCAATCAAAGTGTTTAATCATGGAAAGATGAAACGGGATTTCACCTATATCGATGATATTGTTGAAGGTGTGATCCGCACCCTGGATCACACGGCCGAGGGAAATCGCGATTGGGATGGCAAGAGCCCTGATCCGGCCAGCAGTCGAGCGCCCTGGAAGGTATATAATATAGGTAACGCGACACCGATAAGTTTAATGCACTTTATTGAAGTGATTGAACATGCACTGGGTAAAAAGGCTGAAAAGGTGTTTATGCCGATGCAGCCAGGGGATGTGCATGAAACCAGTGCCGATGTGGATGCGTTGATGGATACCGTAGGTTTTCAACCGAGCACTCCATTAGAGCAGGGTATGAAAGCATTTGTTGCCTGGTATCATGACTATTATCACGGACAGTTATAAATATGGCTGTGATAGATGTCTTTAATGGTGATGCCGATGGGATTTGTGCGCTGCATCAATTGAGATTAGCGCACCCTTGTGAATCGCTACTGGTAACAGGCGTGAAGCGTGATATCGCACTGCTTAAAAAGATTGATGCGCACGTTGGTGATCGGGTCACCGTACTGGATGTTTCCTTAGATAAAAATCGCCATGAACTGAATCAATTGCTGGATCAGGGGATTGAAGTACGGTATTTTGATCACCATTTTGCCGGTGAATTGCCTGTTGCTGAATGTTTCGATGCGCATATCAATACAGATGCGGATGTATGTACCAGTTTGTTGGTCAATGATTATTTGAATGGGGCGTATTTGGCCTGGGCTGTGGTCGCAGCGTTTGGGGATAACTTGTTTGATGCGGCGAAAGATGCGGCCATACCTCTCGATTTATCAGAGCAGCAGCTATCTCAATTGCAGCATTTAGGCACGCTGCTTAATTATAATGGTTATGGCGTGACGCTGGATGATCTTTACTTTGCTCCCGATGATCTGTATCGAGAGATCAGTGCATTTGAAGATCCTTTTGCGTTTATAGCAAGCTCCGAAGCTTATAACATACTGGATAAGGGCTATCACTCGGATATGGAGCAGGCCAGAAACATTCCGTCTGAAATCAAAGAAGAAAAAATCAGGGTACTGCTCTTGCCTGATGCGGCCTGGACAAGGCGCGTGTCCGGAGTGTTTGGTAATGAACTGGCGCGTAGTGCCCCTGATAGCGCGCATGCGTTGATAACCGCTCTACCAGATGGTGCTTTTCGCATCAGTGTGCGCGCTCCGATAAACAATAAAAGTGGTGCGGATGAGTTATGCATGCAGTTTCCGACCGGTGGTGGTCGAAAAGCTGCTGCCGGCATCAATCATCTGCCTGCTGACATGTTTGAGACTTTTGTGGATGCATTTAGGTCAATGTATTCATCATTCAATAATATGGGTTGACGAAGCGAAATGCGCCGCTACTGTTCGCCGCCCTCCGAGAGCGTTTTCACTTTTTCAGAGGGTTTTCATTCTACGTTTTGAAGTGATTTAAGAGGTAGGAAGAAAGCAGTTGACGAACGTAATCTTCACGATAATGTTCGCCGCCCTC
>CAYZJL010000188.1:0-4106 GCA_964478615.1 uncultured Zetaproteobacteria bacterium | reverse complement strand
TTTTTTCAATACGCCAGATGAATCAAGAGCTTGTGCTATGTATATGCGAGCACTTGCAGGATCTAGGTCATATAGTTCCAGTCCGATTTCACCGCAACAGGTCAAGCAATGCTCTTATATACATCTGCAATGCTTCTGGCAGTATTTTCCCAACTGAAAGACGCAACCTGCCCCCTACCTTTGGCAATCAGCTCATCTGCCACGGAGACATGAATACATACATCCAGGATAGAGTTCGCGATATCTTCCGTATCGTGAGGGTTCACAAGTATCGCCGCATCTCCCGCCACCTCAGGCAATGAATACAGATTTGATGTAATCACCGGACACCCTGCCGCCATCGCTTCCAGCAGTGTCAGGCCGAATCCTTCAAACAACGAGGGATGAACATAAACACTCGCAGCTTTGTACAGGGTCAGGAGTTGTTCGTCAGAAACAAATCCGATCATATGCACACGCTCAGCCAAGCGTTTATCTTTCAACAAGTTGAACACCTCATCGGCTTCCCAGCCGGTTCCCCCCACGAGCACCAAGTGATGAGGAATATCATCCAACACCTGTGCAAGCGCCTTGATCACACCCTGGATATTTTTTCTGGGGCTTATTTTTCCCGTAGTCAGGATAAATGGCGTTCCTTTCTCCGGCATCCCCGTCAACTGATCGAGCAATTGCATGTCAGCAGACTGAAAAAACAGCGGCGACACCCCCTCACCAATAATATGCACCCTGTCCTGACTTAGCTTATTGCCGGCGAATTCCTGCAACTCATCCGCAGTCGCCTGTGATACGCAAATAATCGCATCAGCCTTATCCAGCATCTGATCCAGGCTCTTTTTCATAATCCATGGCGGTTTGTTGTTGAAATATTCAGGATGGGTCATAGGCCCGATATCATGGACTGTTACCACATACGGTTTTCGCGTTGCAATTGGGTATCCCAGCGAAACAGCATGTACCACATCGATTCGATCACCCATCCATCGTTCCAGAGTGGGATAGTTTGCAAAAGCCCATGCCAACGGCGTCAATCGCCGCCCCCAAGGCAACAACTGCAATCCACTCTCGCGTTGCAATTTCTTCAACGCATCTGGATCACAACTGCTCCATGCAGCAACAGGAATAGCATTGATATCCGGGCACTCAAGCAAAGCCCGATGTAACTGGCGGGCATACCTAGCCAGCCCATGCCCCTCTTTATCAGCAAACTGATTAGCAAAATATGCGACATTCACACTGCCTTGTTCCATGAACCTACTCCTAATCCAGCATAGCCGGAACCAACAAGAAAAACATAAAAATCCTAGCCACTGATTCCACGAATTAACACAGATTAAAACCTTAAATCTTAGTCATACAGGTTAATGACTTTTGATTGCAAATCGGGTTTTACCCAAAAACAAGTTCCACCCACGGTGAATCATGCTCCGTAAATCTTGGGGGAGAAAAACACCGGCCAGGGCAGCATAGCTATCAAAGACAAATGGCCAGGCTGAAACGGCTTTTAAATAGAAGAATAAGGCTTGAAGCCGTTGCTGTTTATAATGCAGATGCACCCGACCCATCCTTCTGTAAAATGATGCTTTGGCTGACTGACGCACAGAAAAGGAACAACCGCCTCGAAGAACAGCATACTTTTCCATAATGCGGTGATAAGCATGAATCTCCTTGTCCGGGTTGCTGAACGTCCGGGGGCCGGAATGGTCACCAAAGTCCACCAATACTTCTGGTACACAGGCAATCGTGTATGCTGCAGCAACCCGTATCCACATATCCCAATCCTGACGAGCCTGCAAATCAACATCGAAACATCCAACGTTATCGAATACAGAACGCCGCACAACATAGGTGGATGTGGGCGATGTCACATCATGAACAAGCATCTGATCCAAAATTTTACCTTGTGGATATGTGCGCTGATGCACTTCAACAATCTTGCCCGACTCCAGATCGACCTGTTGCAACCCACAGTAAACAGCACCAACCTCGTCATCATGCTTCATCACTGATATTTGCTTTTCCAGTTTTGAAGGATGCCATACATCATCGCTATCCAGAAAGGCGATACAACCACCCAATGCCTCCTGGATTCCACGGTTACGAGCTACATTGCCACCCTGATTTTCCTGGTGCACATATCGAACGGATAATTCTTCATCATCTGAATAAGCACGTTTCCAATTCTCAACCTGCTGTTCGGTATCATCTTCTGAACCATCATCAACCACAATAACCTCTAGAGGTCGATAGCTCTGCTCAACAATGCTATTGAGTGCATCCGTAATCAGGTGGGCTCTGTTATAGGTCGGGATAACCACTGAAACAATATTTTCTTGTTTGTTCACAGGCCCCTTCTCTTCGCATCTTCAATATTTCCATGCTTTTGCCACGTATCTTTCAATGTTATTTCTAATGCCAAACGGGAAACCCGGTGCTGAGCATCCCAAGCCAAGGCATATTGCCGGAAAATGGCTGAGGCTGAGTGTATGGCCGCAATCAATCCGGGTACGCCGTCAACAAAGCCGCGTTTATAAAAATATTTTTTGGCAAACTCCATCACCGGTCTGAGAACAATATCAAACCAGCTGACTGAGATATTCTGCTCAAGCATTTTATCAGCCTCCAGTTTGCAATATTGAAAACTCTTACGCATGCGCTCTTCGTAGCTGTCATCATTCAAATGCCACATCATCGAGTTGAGTTGGCCGATAGATCCTGGCTCACCATCAACAGCGCATCGTTCATGAATTCTATTCACATATTGATGATGGCCTCTACGTGCCAGTTGCGGATTATTCCAGCTATTCCAGCCCCCCTGCTTCATGGGCCTGTGTAAAAAGAAATTAAGCCTGCGATAACGGAATGCGTGATACGATGTATGCTGAATAGCCTGAACGATTTCTTCTGCCAGCTGCGGTGTCACCCGTTCATCAACATCCATATTCAGCACCCAATCTCCACTAGCAGCCTCAACGCCCTGATTGCGCTGCTCTGCAAAGCCTCCTTGTTCGGTCATTTTATGCTGAATGAGTATCACTTTTTCGCCAGCTGCCCTAGCAATATCCACAGTCCGGTCATTTGAAGCATCATCTACAATAATAATCTCATGCACCCACGGCAGCAGGTGCTCCAAAAAACCAGGCAGATCGACCTCTTCGTTGTAGCTAATAGCCACAATTGAAAGCCTCTGATATTCATCGCCCATATTAGCCTTCATTTGATTATCCATATTCATCATCGTTGTTTCAGCCACAGCTTCAACGGACGTATCAAACGATCCCGAAGCCGAACCGTGGCCAGTTGAAAACGATTCGTCGTCCCCTGGTATAGCTGCTGCGACAGCGCCGAAGGAGACTTCCCCGAATTATCCAGCTCTGCATCGCTATAGCCAAAATGCCTCGCGATTTGTTTGACTGTTTCATCCAATTGCACCGTGAAGTCCGGATCGTTCGCCCACTTATTAACCGAAGAACTATGCACAGCTCGGCCTACCTCCGGATTCTCCTGCACGCCAATGAACCGACAGATTTGAGAAAATATTTCTACCGGATGCTCAATAATATCTTCATATTTCACATGCATATAAGATCCATCCGGCAACATATTCTGAAATGCTAGCAGGTTTTTCTGAATATCCAGCCAGCCATACTGGCGTTGATTCGGATCAGTGTGAAACAGTTCCTGAGCAGAATATAATACGGACAAGGGATTCCGGGTTAAACCGATCACTCTCACCGTGAAGTCGGTCTGTTCAATCCATTCCAACAGCAGCGACAAGCTACACCACTGGGCCAGAAACTGAGGGGACTTTTCAAAAAAAACAGGTGTCGAAAGTCGACAACACATGGCCTCCCAGCCCTTGAAAGCCAGTTCCCGGTCATCATCTGGCACTTCAAAATCCGGTACATTTTTTTGCACACAATCAATCATATACGCCCGCGCGCCAGCCCGAGTGCCATAACCGGAATAAACCTTACCTGATGCAAAGGTGCGCGGAGCCATATCCAGCATCACTGCTGCTTTCAACCAGTGATGTGTCTCCAGATAGGTATGCGGTGATAGGCAACCGTCTGAATATCAGTATGTTTACATAACTCATTCTGAAACAT
>CAYZJL010000187.1:0-4115 GCA_964478615.1 uncultured Zetaproteobacteria bacterium | reverse complement strand
GGCCGTTATCCCTGCCGCGCAGTAGATTTCTCATAAGTCCGACAGACTCCTAGAATAAAATGATTTGCTCCGCATACCCCAATTGGGTAAAATAGTGTTTTTATTTTTTGGTTGAGTGATAAATGGCGCTAACTTAAGCTGATTTAGCAGTAAAAATCAGCTGCCAAAGGCATTCAATCCTGGCAGGACATTCTCACTGATCTGGCCAGTCATGAAGGTTCGCAACATTTAATCCTGTAGTTCGATTTGGCCAATCGCATCATGTTGATCTTGGCTGTATAGCTGATCAGTATTAAATTGTGTTTCGGGGTTGCCGTGCGCCGCTTCCTGTTGAAACCATCGCATGGCCTCTGTGCGATTTTTGGCGACCCCTCTGCCGTGAAGGTACATCACCGCCAAATTATGTTGTGCCTTGGCATGGTTCTGTAACGCAGCAGCTTTCCACCACTTCACCGCCTTGCGCTCATTTTTAAAGCGTTTATTGCTGGCATAAATTAAACCCAGAGCATATTGGGCATCTACCACACCTTGATTCGCAGCCCGTCTGAACCACTGAATCGCCGCCATCTCTCTCTTCTGGATTTCACCGCCCTCATATAACATCAACCCCAATGTCAGTTGAGCTTTGACTAAGCCCTGCCTTGCGGCTTGCTGAAGTAGAGAGAGTGCATGGCGCTCATTTTTAGCCACTCCACGACCTTCACGGTACATCAGAGCAAGCATAAACTGATCATGGGAATCACCCTGTTTGACTGCCTCCTTGTAGTGATGAAAGGTAGCCACATCCGATTGACCTAGCTGTTTTTCGGCTACATCAACGACGGATATTTTTGATAGCGCAAGGGGTTTTGATAGCGCAACGGCCTTGGCACCATCTGCTACACTCTTTTGTGAGCTTTGCGGCAATACAGTTTTTCGCACCACATCCACTGTTTGCGTTAAGTTCGGAATGACCCTCGATACGGTCGGCTGTTCGTCCCCACCCCGCTGTTCAGGTTCCGTGATATCAGCTTGCTGCAATGTTGCAGCGGAGAGGGTGAGATGTTGAGCCCAAAGCTTTGAACGTGCGAAGCGTGTGGATGCATTTAAAATATCTAGATCGGCAGGTTGTATTACAGATTGTGTTACAGGCTGAACGGATGATTGAATGGATGATTGAACCGATGCTTGAACGGATGGTTTAATATGTTTTGTATTGCTGACCAGCACAGCTTCTTTCTGTTGCGCTGTTGGCCTGCGAAATGAATCCAACTCGTCCAATCGCCGTTGATATATCTGGGTACGGGCAATAAGTGTATATTTCTGATGATATCTGATCATAAGCTGCAGTGCCTGACGGTTGTTCGGTTCCATTTTCAAGACATTTTTTAAAAAACGTTTCGCTTTTAACGGTTGATGTTTCATATAATACTGGGCCACGTTCAAATGCCACAATGCATTTTCAGGCTCTAGCCGCATGGCCCGCTGATATGCGGTCAGTTCATCAACCGAATCTAGTTTTGCAGATACCCTGCCCCAGGCTGCTAATGCCAACAGATGTTTTTTATCAATAAAGATAACCATCTTATAACGTTTTTTGGCCAGGCGAAGTTCTCCGCGTTCTTCAGCTGCCTTGGCCATTAAATATCGTGCGGTAACATGCTTGAAATCACGTTTAATCACTTTTGACAGATATACCTCTGCCATCATCCAATCTTGCTTTTGCATGCTTTGTCGGGCTGCGTTCATATAGTGCTCTACAAGCTGCTGCTGTTGATCAATAGCAGGGGCTTCTTTTTGAACCAATGCTTTTTGAACGCTCTGCGTTGGAGCAGAGTCCTCAACAGATCGTTGCATGGAAAAAACTACAGGCTTTTTTTGTTGTACTGATGCGGCAGGGAACGCATCCAAACGCTTCTGAAACGCTTTCGCATGTGCGGCAATAGCATATTTTTTATGGTATTCGACCATGAGTTCTAGTGCCGGGCGATAATTTGGACTTATTTTTAAAGCACGCTTTAAATAGCGTTCAGTATTGATCGACCCGTTTTTCATATAGATCCGGGCAACTTTTACAGGCCAAAGCACACGATCTGGTTCCCGCTTTAACAGACGTTTATATGCAACAAGCAGATCATCGTCATTTAACTGTTCTGCTATCCGCGCCCATCTTTTTAACGCCAATAGATGTTTCTTATCAACGAAGAGGGCCATCTTATAGCGTTTTTTAGCTACCCGAAGCTCTCCACGCTCTTCTGCAATCTTACCCAACAAATAACGTGCATCTGCATGATTAAAATCACTTTTAATTACTTTTAAGAGGTGCGTTTCTGCCTGACCCCAATCCTGCTGCTCAATACTTGACTGAGCAGCACGCATATACGTAGCCGTATCAGCACTGCCTGCAATGGCCACATGCCCCCATAAAAGAGACAACATTAACATTGTAACTATCTTCATAATTCCTCATTCCAGACTATTGCCAGAAACCTATCATTTTATAAACGTATAAATTACCAGATTGATAGTATTTGAAGTTAACCCACAGTTGCCTGCACTTATAACCTCATTGCTCCGGAAGCAGATCGCGGCGCGCACTTTGAATGAATTGAACAAGAAAATCACCAACAGTGTAAATTCTGATGGAGTCAGATTTTTTTTCAGTTACAGTGCCGGCATGGCTAAATCACTTTTTGTTTGTCAAAGCTGCGGCGCTGAACATCGCAAATGGATGGGGCAATGCAGTGATTGTGGTGAGTGGAATGCGGTGACCGAGCAGGTTATCGAAGCTGCCGCTATACGGTCTGTGGGAAAAGGCCAGGCACTGGAAGTCTCCCCTATCACAGCTATCAATTGTGAAGGCAGCCCTCGCCGCTCTACTTATATCGAAGAACTGGATCGTGTGCTCGGTGGTGGTTTAGTACCCGGCTCTGCCGTATTGATTGGTGGTGACCCCGGCATTGGCAAATCGACGTTACTGTTGCAGGCCGCAGCCAAACTTGCCACCGATAATAAGAGTGGCCCAGTGCTCTATATTACCGGTGAGGAGTCCATTCAACAGGTACACTTGCGCGGGAGTCGTATTGAAGCTCTGCATGAACATCTGTTGCTTATCTCTGCCTGTGAACTGGAATCTATGCTGGCAACCATTGCCGAAATCAAACCATCAACAGTGATTATCGATTCCATACAAACCACGGTAAGCAGCCGGTTAACCAGTGCTCCGGGCACAGTATCGCAAGTGCGCGACTGTTCAGCAGCCCTTATTCAGAACGCCAAGACAGATGGTCACGTTGTCATTCTGGTTGGTCATGTTACCAAACAGGGGGCTTTGGCCGGGCCTCGTGTGCTTGAACATATGGTTGATGCGGTAATCTATTTTGAAGGTGATAAAGGCCATGCACACCGTATTTTACGTGCTGTGAAAAATCGCTTTGGCCCGGCTGGAGAGATCGGCGTATTTGAAATGTCTGATCGCGGTTTGATTGGCATCCGTGATGCTTCACGCCTGTTTTTAGCTGAGCGAGCCAAGGACACTCCAGGGTCAGTAGTGTTGGCCTGCATGGAGGGTACACGCCCTTTGATGGTTGAAGTACAGGCTTTAATCGCTCCTACCGTGTATGCCACACCGAAACGCTCTGCTGTTGGCGTAGACAGTAATCGGGTTGCCATGTTAACAGCAGTGCTTGAGCGCCGTATAGGGCTGCCATTGTCACAACACGATGTGTATATCAATATTGCCGGTGGAGCACGCATTGCAGAGCCGGCTGCAGATCTGGCCATACTTTTGGCCATGGTATCCGCCTTTCAGGATAAACCGGTGCCTGACGATATCGCAGTGTTTGGCGAGGTCGGTTTAACCGGTGAAATTCGGCCTGTTGCTCAACCCGAAACCCGCGCCAAAGAAGCGGCCAATTTAGGCTTTTCACGTATAGTGCTGCCAGGCGAAAATCATGAGAGGGTGCAGAAGGCAAATATCATTGCTAACATGCGCAGCGACAGTGCTAAACCGCTTGTCTTGACGGCAGTCAGACACCTATCCGAAGCTGCGCAAAAGATACTTTAATAAACTGTTTATTTTTAATTACTTAAATATATTTTCTTGAGAGGCAACTTGAACTTTATTGATTATATTC